>JADLHG010000047.1 GCA_020848905.1 Deltaproteobacteria bacterium | reverse complement strand
GAAACTATGAATAACAAACACTGCGAAGATTGCAGTAGCCTAGCAGGGCTACTATTCTTAATTGCGATAATATTCTGCATTGCCAAGTGTGCGTGCTAGAATGGGGATGAGTGAAAAAGATAAAGCGGAAATAGCAGAGGCGGAAAAGCTTGTTGAGTTTTTGGAATGGGAAATGCACGCCTATCATTGCCGTGCGAAAAACTTAGAACCCTTCTCGTATGGCGAATGGCGGGCACTAAATCGGCAACTAAAGCGGAACCTACCAGAGCAGGAACAACCAAAGCCCCAACTGAGTATAGAGGAAGCGAAAGAGAAGCGATGGCAGATAGTTGATATATGTATGCTAATGGCTTTTGGTTTCGCCATTCTTCTGCTTTTGGGCTACTAGGAACAGTAAGCCGCCCCACCGAAAAGCCGTAGCAGGAAGCCCCGCCAGCCGTTGACCAAACCTTGTCCAGCCGTTTCAAAAAAGTGTGAGAAATAGCCAGCTTGCAAAGTGGGGCACTATGCCCCAATGTTATTTAACGACTGGAAAGCATGGACAAATTCGGCCTTTCACGCCGGCGACACGGGTTCGAATCCCGTTGGGGACGCTTATCAGCCCTTCGGGGCCCGCTGGGGTGAGGCGATGCGCGTCGCGCGCGGAGCGATCCTTCTCGCGTCGGTCGCGTGCGCGGCGTTCTTCATCTCGCTGTTCGTCGCGTGCGGGGGCACGGGCAAGCCCGAGGACTTCTTCGGCGTCTGGGACGTCAACACCAAGCTCGTGGCCGGGTCGAGCCCCGTCAACCCCCAGTACAAGGAGGGGGACATTCGGGCCGACGCGTGGACCATCGCGGGGACGCTCGACCAGGCCAGCCTCACGGGGAATCAAGGGACTGTGCCGGGGCGGATCGTCGGAACGACCGCGACCTTCGACATCCAGGTGAACACGGGGCTCGGCATTGTCGCCAAAGGCCACTTCGAGCTCTTCCTGACGGGCTCGCGGTCCCTCAAGGGCACGATCAACGCCGACTACTTCAGCGCGCAATTCGGCTACAAGGTGGGGATGGACGCCTGGAGCGCCGAGGCCGTCAAACGCTGAGGCTGCGAGAGGTGAGGGCCTCCCGGGGCAAGGCGAGCTATTGCGGCCCCGCGAGGGCCCGGAGCTCGCGCCGGACGCTCACGCGCCGCGGGCGGGAGCGTCCAGGACCTGCCGGACGCGGCGGGCGAGCGTGTCCGAGAGGAAGGGCTTCTCGAGAAACGGCGCCCCCCCGTTGAGCACGCCCCGGTGCACGATGGTGTCCTCGGTGTAGCCCGACATGTAGAGCACGCGCAGGTCGGGCCGTCGCTCGGCGAGCCAGACGGCGAGGTGGCGCCCGCTCAGGCCCGGAAGCACCACGTCGGTGAGCAAGAGGTCCACCGGACCGTGGTACTCGTGCATCAGCGCCATGGCTGCCTCGGCGTGAGGCGCCTCGAGGACGTGGTAGCCGTGCTGCATGAGGGCGCGCCGCACGAACTCGCGCACGCCGGGCTCGTCCTCCACGACGAGCACCGTCTCCGTGCCGCCCAGGCGCCCCTCGAGGGGCGTCTCGCTCGCCACCGCGCTGCGGGCGCGCTCGTCGGTGACGGGGAGGTAGATCTTGAAGGTCGTTCCCTGGCCCAGCTCGCTGTAGACCCAGATGTGACCGCCGCTCTGGCGCACGATGCCGTAGACCGTCGAGAGCCCGAGCCCCGTCCCCTTCCCGCTGGCCTTGGTGGTGAAGAAGGGCTCGAAGATGCGGTCCCGCACGGCAGGAGCGATGCCGATCCCCGTGTCGGTGACGGCGATGAGGACGTAGTCCCCCGGGGTGAGCTCGGGGTGCTGCCGCGCGTACTCGGCGTCGAGATGCGCGTTCGCGGTCTCGATGGTGAGCAGGCCTCCCTCGGGCATCGCGTCGCGCGCGTTGATCGCGAGGTTCAGCACGACCTGCGTGAGCTGCGCGGGGTCGACCTTGACCAGGGCCAGCGAGGGGGCGAGGGCGAGCTTGACGTGGACGTTCTCGCCGAGGGTGCGGGCGAGCATCCGGTCCGCCTCGCAGATCGCCTCGTTCACGTCGAGCACGATGGGCTGAAGCACCTGCCGCCGGCTGAAGGCGAGGAGCTGCCGCACGAGGTCGCGCGCGTGCTCGCCGGCGGCGAGGACGTGGTCGAGGTCGGCTCGGAGCCGACTGTCCGCGGGGAGCTCGGCGAGCATCACGCCCCCGAAGCCGAGGATGACCGAGAGCGCGTTGTTGAAGTCGTGCGCCACGCCGCCGGCGAGCTGCCCCACGGCCTCCATTTTTTGCGCCTGCAGCAGCTGGGCCTCGAGCTGCTTGCGCTCCGTGATGTCCTGGATCGTGCCCGTGAGGCGCCGTCGCCCCGGGACGCCGCCCTCGGGGATCGCCGTCTTCAGCCGCACCCACCGGAGCGTGCCATCGGAGCGGAGCACGCGGTGCTCGAGGTCGATCGGCCGGCCGTCGCTCCAGGTGGCCGCGAAGGCCTCGCCGAGGGCCTTCCAGTCCTCTTTGGGAATGGCGCTCCGCGCGCGGTCGTAGGTGGCCGGGGTCTCCTCCGAAAAACCGAAGATGCGGAAGGCCTCGTGGGACCAGCGCACGAGCGGGAGTTCGTCCTCGCGGATCTCGAGGCTGCCGATGTGCGCCACGGCCTGCGCCTCTTCGAGCATGCGCTGCTGTTCGCGGAGCTGCTCGACGGCCACGTGCTCGGCCGTCACGTCGCGGTGGCTCGCCACCAGCGCGTGGACCGTGGGGTCGTGGAGGAGGTTCACCATCCGCGCCTCGACCCAGATCCAGCGCCCTTCCTTGTGCCGGATGCGGTAGCGCGCCGTGACCGGCGTGCCCGGCTGGCCGAGGAGCGTGGGGAGCACGCCCAGCATCGCCGGATAATCGTCCGGGTGGCCGAGCTCCGCCGCGTGACGGCCGACGAGCTCGTCCGGGCGGTAGCCGAGCATGTGCTCCACCGACGGGGAGGCCCAGCCGATCGTGCCGTTCGCGCCGGTCAGGTAGACGGCGTCGCTCCCCTGCTCGGCGATGGCGCGAAAATGCCTCTCGCGTGCCGCGAGCTCGTCGGCGATGCGCTGTCTCTCGACGATGTCCTGCAGGCGGTCGGTCACGTCCCGCAGGGTGACGAGGACGTGTTGCCGTCCCCCACGGCCACCGTCGATGCGCAGCGCGTAGCCTTCCACGGCCAGGCGACCGGCTGGCGCGGAGGGGTGTCCCTCGGCGTCGAGCCGCTCGTACCAGCTGGCGTGCAGGTAGGCCACGCCCGTGCGCATCGCCTCGGCAAAGGTGGCCTCCTCGGAGCCCTGCCCCGCTACGCCGTCCCGCCGAAGGTTCATCCCGGGCGGGGGACTCGCCCCGAAGAGGCGCGCGTAGCCGCCGCTCGCCAGGAGGACCTCGCCGTCGGGCCGGCAGAGCAGGACGGCCACGGGGGTGCGAATCCAGAGGATCTCGTGGAGACCGTACGGATCCTCGAATTCCTCGCCGATCGTGCGCAGCAGCGCTTCGCGGTCCATAAGCCCTTCCCGGCGCCCCTTCCCCCGAAGGTCACGTATCGCCCCAAGGGATAGCAGAGGTCCCAAAGGGCGACGAGCAGGGGCCTGCGCTCGCCGCCCGGGTCGCGAGGAGCGCTACAGCAAGGCTCTCCGCAGGTCGCCGACCACGTCCCGTAGCACCTCGCGGCGGTCGACCTGCGCGCGCGTGATGAACGGGATGATGCAGCCGCAGCGGTCGCAGTCGGCCTTCGGGCCGAGCATGCACGGGGTCTTGCGCTCGCCGTCGGGGCCGAAGACCGCGGCCGCCCGGCGGTAGATGCACGCGTCGGTGACCGAGCGGCAGGCGTCGCGCTTCATCAGTCGGTAGGCCCGCGGCGGAGCGAGGATGAAGTGCCCGTAGGCTTCCTTGAGCTCGAGCAATTCGTCGAGCACGCTGTCTCGCTCGGCGAGGGTCAGCGCCAGGTCGCCGTCGGCCTGGAGTCCCCGGATCGGGGTGTGGAACTCGAACATCACGTGCCGGACCGAGGTGGCGTCCCACTCGCGGATGAACTCCTCGATGCAGTGGGCGTTCCGGCGGTTGACGCAGTAGGTGACCATCACGTTCAGGTCGGGGCGGTCGGCGTGCGCCTTGCTCCGCGCGTAGGTGCCTTTGCCGCGGATGCTCTCGTGCACCTCCTCGGTTCCGTCGATGGAGATGAAGAAGTGCACGTCGGGCCAGCTGGGCAGCGGGATCGTGCCGCTCGTGACCACGATGTTGTACGGGAAGTAGCGCCGGCAGCGCTCCACGACCTCCCGGCGCACGAGCGGCTCGCCGCCCACCCAGCTGCACTGGAAGGCGTAGTAGGGGCGCGGCCAGGCCTCGCGCTTGAGCCGCTCCATCAGCGCGACCCAGCCCTCCACGGAGAGCTCGTCTCGCTTGTCGTAGCCCTGCTCGAAGAAGTAGCAGTGCTCGCAGCGCAGGGGACAGCGGGCGGTCACGTCGACGGAGCAGAACGAGTGGTCCGGGATGCCGAAGGCGAAGAAACCGGCCTTCACCAGGCGCCCGAGCCGGGCGCGTTCGACCGGCCGGGGCCGCGGTGCGTGGGGAAGCCTGAGCATGGGAAGAGCTCCTCCTCGTGCTCCTGGCCCCCCCTCGACCAGAACACCCGGATCGGACGTTACCACGCCGCATGGGTGGCCGGGGAAGAGCGAACGGGGAGGGAGCGGCCGGGTGCTGCCGGGAGTCGGCGCCATCACGTGGTGCGCAGCGCCTCGCGCACCTTCTGCTCGAGGGCCGGGCCGGAGAGGGGCTTCTCGAGCAGCAGGACCCCCGGCTCGAGGACGCCGTGGTGCGCGATGACCTCGTCGGAGTAGCCCGACATGTAGAGCACCTTCAGTCCCGGGCGCGCGGCGCGGAGGCGCTCTGCCAGCTGCTTGCCGCTGATGCGCGGCATGATGACGTCGGTGATGAGCAGGTGGACCGGGCCTGGGTGCTGCTCGATCGTCAGGAGCGCCTCGCCGCCGTTTCGCGCCTCGAGCACGCGGTAGCCCGCCTGGCGGAGCCAGCGGCGCGCGAACAGCCGTACGGCGTCGTCGTCCTCGACGACGAGCAGCGTCTCGTGGTTCTCCTTGCGCCCCGGCGCGACGGGATGGATGGCCGTGGCGGTCAGCGGTTCGTCGGTGCGCGGCAGCACGATCCGGAAGGTGGTGCCGATCCCCTGCTCGCTCTCGACGGTGATGTTCCCGCCGCTCTGCTCCACGATGCCGTGGACCGTCGAGAGGCCGAGCCCCGTCCCCTGGCCCAGCCCCTTGGTGGTGAAGAAGGGCTCGAAGACGCGCTCGATGGTGGCTCGGTCCATCCCGCTGCCGCTGTCCGTGACGCGGAGGAGGATCCGGCGCTCCGAGCCGGCCCGAAGGCCGGGCGTCGCGTCGGCGGCCCGGGCGGGCAGTTCCTCGGTCGCGACCGTCAGGAGGCCCCCGTCGGGCATGGAGTCGCGGGCGTTGACCGCCAGGTTCACGACGACCTGCTCGAGCTGGCCGGGGTCGACCTTGATCGGCGCGGTGCCGGGGGCGAGCTTCAGCTCCAGCTCCACGTCCTCGCCGATGATGCGGCGGAGCATGCGGCTCATCTCGGGCAGGCGTTCGTTCAGGTCCAGCACCTGGGGCTGCAGCACCTGGCGCCGGCTGAAGGCGAGGAGCTGGCGCGTGAGCTGAGCTGCCCGTTCCGAGGCCTCCAGGACCTGGGCCATGTCCTCGCGCAGCGGGTCGTGCTCGCCGAGCGCGTCGTGGACCACCTGGCCGAAACCGCTGATGGCCGAGAGCACGTTGTTGAAGTCGTGCGCGATCCCTCCCGCCAGCCGCCCCACGGCCTCCATGCGCTGGCTCTGCACGAGCTGCGCCTCGAGCTGCTTGCGGTCGGTGAGGTCCTGCACGGTGCCCAGCGCGTACGTGGCCTGACCTCCGGGCGGGATCATGATCTTCGTGACTACCCGGATCCAGCGCTCCCGGCCGTCGGGGTGATAGATTCGGTGCTCGAGGTCGAAGCCTTCGCGCGTGGCGAGGGCCCGCTCTCGCGCGCTGACGGCGCTCGGGATGTCGTCGGGGTGGATGAGTTGCATGATCGTGGCGAAGGAGAGGGGCGTGTTCTCGGGGAGGCCGAGGATGCGGTAGAGGCTCGGTGAGGCGCTGAGGAATCGACCCTCGGCGTTGGAAATGAAGCTGCCCATCAGGCTCAAGGATTGCGCGTCCTCGAGCATCTGTTCCCGCTCGACGAGGGCCGCCTGCGCCTCGTGCGATTCGGTCACGTCGTGCTGGTTCACCACCACGGCGCGGACGTCCTGGTCGTGAAGCAGGTTCGTGGCACGTCCCTCGATCCAGCGCCAGGCGCCGTCCTTGCGCCGCACCCGGTAGCGCGCCGTCACGGGAACGCCGGGGCTCTGCAGCATGCGCGCCCCCTGGGCTTCGACGTGGAGCCTGTCCTCCGGGTGCTGGAACTCCGTCGGGTGGCGTCCGACGAGCTCGTCGACCTCGTAGCCGAGCACGTGCCTCACCGAGGACGAGGCGTAGAGGATCGTGCCGTCCTCGCGGTGCAGCGTGATCACGTCGGCGCCGTGCTCCACGAGCGCCCGGAAGCGCCGCTCTCGCGCCTCGGCGGCCTCCTGCGCCCGGTGCCGCTCGGTCACGTCCTGCGCCAGGCCGAGCACGCCCGACAGGGCGCCGTGCGAGTCGCACTGGGGGAAGAGGCGCAGGTCGAAGACCCGTCCCGCGACGGCGCCGCTCCACGCGGCCTCGCGTCCGGTGAGAGCGCGACGGAGCAGCACGCCCGCCTCGGGGGGGAGCGTGCGCACCGCCTCGACGGCCGACCGTCCGAGGAGTTCGTGGCCTCGCAGGCCGATCGCGTCGAGTCCCTGGCCGTCGGCGAAGGTCACGTTCCCCGCCCGGTCGAGGCCGAAAAGGACCACCGGTGCGTGGCTCACCACGGTGCGAAGCTGCGTCTCCGCGGCGCGGACGGCGTGCAGCTCCCTGAGGCGTTCGGTGACGTCGCGGTAGATGACGACGACGGCCACGGTCTCGCCGGTGGCCGACTGCGCCCTCATCATGTACCCCTCGAGCGCGAGCCGCTCGGTGGGGGCGCCCTCGCGTTCCGGCCGGTCGTAGCCGCAGAGCGGCAGGGGGATCGTCCCGTCTGCCAGGCAGCGGGCGAAGAGGTCGCCCACGGGAGGCAGCCCCGGGATGCCGTCGCGGGCCAGGTTGTGTCCCGGCGGGGGCGTCCACCCGAGGACCCTCGGGAGCGACGGGGTGACGAGCAGGGTTTCGCCGTCCGGCCCGCAGATGAGCGTCGGGACGGGCGTGCCGCCCAGCAAGGCGGCGAACAGCGCGGCCGGGTCGGAGAAAGCGGACAGCCGGGACACGACGTTCGTGTAGTCGGTCAAGAGACCCCGTCCCCCCCGTCTCGCGGGCACACAGATGCCCTTATTCCATCGGCTCGCGGCGACGAAGCTGTAGGGAGAAACGCCGGTCGCGGCGTTCGCGCCGCAAGGTGCCGTGCTGGCGAGCCTTTCGCGGGCTCCTGGGGCGGGGCGCCTTGTCATCCCCGGCCGCATCGTGTAGGGATGCGACCCATGCCCGAGGCTTCCACGAGCGCCGGTCGCGGCGTGCTCTACATCTCCTTCGCCAAGCTCTACTTCATGGCGGCGGGGTACGTGATCTACTTCCTGCTCCCCCGGCTCCTGCACTCGGACGCGGCCTTCGGCGACTACGTGCTGGTCATCGGGCTGGTCTCGGTGATCGACAACGTGATCGTCACCGGCACGATCCAGGGGGTGAGCAAGTTCACCGCCGAGGACGAGACGCGCGCCGAGGCCGTGAAGGCGGCCGCGCTGAAGGTGCTCCTGCTCCTCGGGGGCGGGGTCGCGGCGCTCTACGCGCTGGCGGCGCCGCTCATCGCGCGCTGGGAGAACGACCCCGGCCTGACGGGCCTCTTCCGCCTCTCGGCGGGGATCGTCTTCTGCTACGCGCTCTACGCCGTCTTCGTCGGCTCCTGCAACGGGCGGCGCATGTTCGCGCGCCAGGCCAGCCTGGACGTGGGCTTCGCCACGCTGCGCATGGCCTTCATCTGCGGGTTCGCGCTGCTCGGCTGGGGGGTCTGGGGGGCCGTCGGCGGCTTCGTCGCGGCGGCGGGGAGCTTCCTCGTGCTCGCGGCGGGGTGGGTCGGGCTCCCGCGCACGCAGGAGCGCTTTCCGCCGGGTCGCTTCGTGGGCTATCTGGTCCAGCTCTTCCTCTATACGGCGGCGCTGAATCTCACCATGCGGGTGGACCTCTTCATGCTGAAGCGGTACGTCGGCGCGTGGGCCGCGGGCCAGGGCCTCGCGGACCCGGCCAAGGTGGCCTCGGCGTTCACCGGTTACTACGGCGCGGCGCAGACCCTGGCGTTCATCCCATACCAGGCGATCCTGGCGGTGGCCTTCGTGATCTTTCCGCTCGTCTCCCGCTCCACCTTCGAACAGGACGTGGAGAAGACCCGCAGCTACGTACGCCAGACGCTGCGCCTCTCGCTCGTCTTCTGCGCCGGCCTGGGGGTGGTGTTCATGGCCAATCCCGAGGCGGTGATCAACGTCCCCTACAAGGCGGTCTACCGCCAGGCAGGCCTTGGGCTCGGCCTGCTCGCCGCGGGGATGGTCTGCTTCTCGATGTTCACGATCGTGAACACCATCCTGAACGGCGCGGGCAAGACGGGGGCGGCGCTCCTCTCCGGCGTGGTGACGCTCGTCGCCGCGGCCGCAGCCAACTGGGCGCTCGTGCCGCGCGCGGCCTCGGCCCGGGAAGCCTTGGCTCTCGCCGCTGCGGCCTCCGCCGGAGCCATGGCGCTCGGAGCGGTGCTCTCCGCCGCGCTGCTCTACCGGGCCTTCAAGTCCGGGATCCCGTGGCTCACCTTTCTGCGCGTGCTGGCGGCCACGGCCGTGGGGCTCGGGGTCGGAAGGCTTATCCCCGAGGTCTCCAAGCTGGTGACGATCGGCGAGTGCCTGGTGGTCTTCGCCGCCTACCTCGCGACGCTCGTACTGCTCCGGGAGCTCGGCTCGGAGGAGCTCGCCCGCGTGCGGAAGATCCTCCGTCGCGGCGGTTAGCCCCTCCCCCGGAGCGCCGGGGGGAAGAGCGCGCACGCGAAAAATTGCGCCGGATGGGTGAGGCGGCCTAGGCTCGACGCATGTTCCGCGCACCTCTGCTCTTCTGTTACCTGCTGGCGGGAGTCGCCGGCGGCTGCGAGAGCGCGGCGAATCGCAAGGCCTCCCTCCTCGACGCGGTGCTCGAATACAGCGACGGGGTGCGGTGGGGACGGCCCGAGCTCGTGGTGCGCTACCTGTCCCGCTCGCACGGGCAACGGATCCTGGCTCGGAGGGCAGGCCACCCCGACCTGCAGGTGACCGACGCCGAGGTGGACGCGGTGCAGGTGTTGAGCGTGGACCGCGCGCTGAGCACCGTGCGCTTCGACTGGTACGAGCTGCGCGAGGCGCGCCTGCGGCGAAGCGTCATCCAGCAGACCTGGACCCTCGAGAAGGGGGAGTGGCGCCTGGCCGACCAGCGGTGGCTCCGGGGCGCACCTTTCCCGCTGCTCTGACCCGGCGATCCCACGCCGCGCCGCGCGATTTGACCGGGCCGCCTCGGATCCCGTAAAATTCAAAGAAATTTACCGCGTCTCGCCCTCCGGACCTCACGTGGGCTTTCGGGGGGACGATGCATCTTGACGAGCCGCCGCAGGGTGCGGCGTGGCTCGTGCGTGCGATGTCTGCCCGGGGCAGCGGTCGCGCTCGAGGAGGGCTCGTTGGCCCGGCCCGACAATCCAGCCGCCGGACCGCCGTCGGGAGACAACGCCTCCGCCGACTTCGTTCAGCGCGGGAAGGTGGCGATCGTTCGTCGGCAGTACCAGGAGGCGGTGAAGATCTGCCGTCTCGGGCTGCTCGCGCATCCGACCTACGTCGAAGGCCGGCTGGTGCTGGCCATGGCGCTCATGGCACTCGGACGGCACGAGGAGGTGCTCGCCGAGATGCGGGTGGCCCTCGAGCTCGAACCGGACCATCCGATGGCTCACCTGCTGAAGGGGGAGGCGCTGCTCCACGCGGGCGACCCACGGCGGGCGAAAGAGGCGCTCGAGGTCGCGCACGAGCTCGATCCGCACAACGAGAAGGTGCTGAAGCTCCTCGACGAGGCGGATGCGAGCCTGGAGGACCAGTCCGGGCCGCTCGTGGGGGGCCACACCGATACGAAGGTCTATCCCGCGCCGCGGGCGCAGCAGGTCCGCACGGGGATCCGGGGCGGGGTGCCGGCGCGCGCAGCGAGCGAGCCGGTCGACGAGGACGACGACGAGGACCACGACCACGACGACGACGACGAGGGGACCGACGTCGAGGAGGAACCTCGACGAACCGGCGACGAACGGCCGGCGGGAGACCGGGACCGCTACACGGTCGCGGAGCCGCTGGGCGGCGGACGCGGGCGAGGGACCGGGGCGCGAGTCATCGACACGGGGCTGACGCGCGCCGGGCGAGAGGTCGAGGACTACGACGGGGACCTGGGCACCGCGCCGTGGGTTCCGCCGGCGAGAGGCGGGACGCTGACCGGTTCGCAGTCTGCCGTGGACTGGGGTGAGGAGACGCTGCGCGAGGGGCTGAGAGGCCGCATCCGGGAGGACGTGCGGGGCGACACGGAGCACGCGGCGCTCGCCGATCGCGGGGCGGCGGCGCGGTCGAGCGCCAGCGGGGACGAGCTGCCTCTCTCGACGGGCGAGAGCCTCGCGGCGCTTCCCGACAGCGACGAGCACGCGCCCCTCGGGCCGCGACCCACGCGGCAGGTGGAGCCCACGCCGAGCGTGATGGCGCGCCTGCGCGACGGGCGGGCGGGCACGTCGATCAATGTCACGCGAGAGACCGACCTCGAGGAGATGGCGCGCAAGGATTCGCGCGGGCATTCCACGGTGGAGGCCGGGCCCGAGGAGGCGATGGCTCAGGTGGCGCGTGCCCTGGGGCAGCGGAAGACGGCGGCCCTGCTCGCCCGGGTGGCCACGCCGATGTTCGGCAGCCTGGAGCGCTCCGACGAGCTGCTCTCGCCCCCCGAGGTCTGGGACGGCCACGAGGTGAACCCCGCCGAAGAGGAGGTGGAGGATGCGGAGGAGGACGCCGACGACGATCTCGACGAGGATGCCGACGACGCGCTGCTGCGCGCGGGCGCCACGCGCGAGGGACATCGACGAAATACGCCGCCTCCCGTCGACGAGGAGCCCGAGGACCTCGCCACCGTAGGGGCGCCGCCGCCGGTCGAGTTTCACGAGGACCTCCCCGACGAGGGGACGTACGAACCGACGGTCGTGCCGCGGAACCTGGAGGCCTTGAGGGCGGCGGGGCTTCTGTCGCCGGCGACGGCGCGCCCGGGGTTCAAGGCCGAGTTCCCCTCGGCGCCGTCGGTCATCATCGGGGGGAACGAGGCGCGGGGCCCCGACGCGCCGGCCTCGCCGACGCGGCGGGCGCTCGAGTCGGGTGGAGGTGGTGGGATCGGCTCGCCTCGGCGCCCGGGCGAGCAGACGGCCGCCCTCGATCTGAAGGCCGCGGAGGCGCTCGGCCGTGGCAAGGGCTTCCACGAGCTGCCGAGCTCGGAGGAGCGCGAGGCGCCGGAGCTCGACTCCGTCGACGAGGACGCGCCAGACGCCGACCGACACTTCGGGGGACGCGACTCCCACGCGCCACCCGACGCGGACGAAGGCGACGGGTGGGACGAGGAGCTGCCCGACAGCGATGCGGTCGGACGCGTGGCGTTCGGTGGAGCGGGGCACGACGACGATCCGTTGCCCGTTTCGGCCGAGCTCTCGGCCGATTTCTCGGCGCTGCCTGCGGCGCCCGGCTACCCGGGGCATATGCCGCCCGTTCCTCCACCCACGGGCGCGGTCGGGGCGCCGCCCGAGCTCGTCGCGCGCTCCGACGAGACGTTGCCGCCGGGTACCGACGAGCACGCGTTCACGCGCGTGGCCTTCGATGCACTGCCGGACAGTGTGGACGCGCCGCCCGACCGATTCGACGAGCCGTACGCGCCGCCGCCGACCTTTCTCGGCCCGGCAGAGGGGGGCAAGCTACCGGTCGGGTATCCGGGCTCCGCGCCGCGGGTGGAGCGCCAGCCTGTGTCCTCCGCGCCGTCGCAGGGCGACATCTCCGTCGAGCTGGACCCTTACACCTCGGAGGTCTATCGCCCCGCGCCCACCTACCTCGGCCCCGCGGACGGGGGGAAGCCGCCCGCCGCGTCGGACCGTGGCAACTCGGCGTCCAGCTTCGCCGAGGCCGCTCCGCCCGCCGCCCGCGTCGACCGCTCGGCTCCCGAACGCCGCTACGAAGCGCACGGCGAGCTCTCGGACAGCTTCGCCGGGCCCGGAGAGGCTGCGCCGCCCTACGACCGACAGGACTCGTACGGGCTGGACTCCGTCTCGCGCGACGGGGAGCTGGACTACGACTCGCGCCGCGAGGTGCGACGCCATCCTTCGGTGAGCGTGCCCGAACACCCCGACGAGGAGGAGCTGGCGCTGGAGCCGGCGGATCAGTCGGGGCGCCGTCCCTACCCGCAACGCACCGCCTCTCTCGAACCCGGAGAGGGTCGCTCGGCGGCCTACGTGGACAGTCACCCGGCCGCCGCGAAGCCTCGCTCGGCGTCGGCGGGTCGGGGGCGCGGGCGCGAGGGGGGGCCCGCGTCGCGGACGCCCGCCGAGGATAGCCTGATCGACGAGCTCGGCGGCGGGTCGCAGCCCTTTCAGGTCCCCGCCTCGGCTCCGCGCGCCAAGGCCAAGGCGAAGGCCAAGGCGCCGAGTCGTCGCGCGGAGGCGCGGCGCCCGGCCATGCCCAGGCCGCCCCCGTACCCGAAGGGAGCGACGTCGTTCCTGACCATGCTCCTCGGTCCTCCGGGGAGCAACCGCTGGCTCTTCTGGCTCTTGGGGTCGGTGGGTGTGCTCGCAGCGGCCGTGGGGATCGGCTTCTTCGTGCGCTACATGCGCGTGAGTCGAGACATCGACCACAAGCGGCGCGAGGCGGTGGTGCGCTTGAAGAACGCCAACGCGGGGGACTACCTCGCGGCGGCGCAGATCTTCGGCGAGATCCTGAGTCGTCGTCCCGACGACGGAGTCGTGGCGGGCGTCACGGCCCACCTCAACGCGGCGGTGCCGGTGGAGTTCGGCGATCCGCCGCCGCTCCTCCGAGCTCCCTCGGTGGAGGGGGAGCCGCAGGACGAGCAGCGCGTCGCGGCGCGCATTTACCTTCGACTTCAACAAGGGCAGCTCAAGGAGGCCGCCGAGCTGGCGCTGCAAGGGCGTACGCGCTTCTCGTCGAGCGCGTTGCTGGTCTACCTGGACGGGCGCGTGGCGCTGCTCCAGGGGCGGACGGCAGCCGCGATCGAGAGCCTGCAGCAGGCGCTGCGTCTCGACCCGCGACATGTCCTGGCGCTCGCGGCTCTCGGCGACGCGCTGGCGGTGCAGGAGGAGCTCGAGAACGCGCTCAAGCGCTACGACGAGGCCCTGGCGGTCAACCCGGAGCATGTCGCGTCGCACCTCGGACGGAGCCGGGTGCTAGCGGCCCGCGGGCTGGACCTGTCGACCGCGGAGAATCGCCTGGTCTCGATCGTGGAGGGAGAGCGTCGCGTCCTCGCGTCGCGGGGCCAGCGCGGCTGGGCCTACCTGCAGCTCGCCCGCTTGATGGTCGGCAAGGGACGACCGGATCAGGTGGAGCGTTTCCTCAAGGAGGCCAAGGCCAACGAGCCGGCCCAGGACGCCGTCTTTCAGGACGCGCTGGCGGCCTTGCTCATCGACCTCTCTCGGCTGAGCGAGGCCGAGCAGGCGGCGAGGCGGGCCGACACCATGATGGTGGGACGGCCGCACCCGCACTATCGCCTGGCGCAGGTCTATCTGGCGCAGGGGCGTGCTCGGGAGGCGCTCGAGGCGCTGCAGCGCGCGCAGGCCCTCCCGTTCTCGACGCTCCTGCGGGCGCAGGTCTTCGTGCTCCTCGGAGAGCTGCCTGCGGCGCGGAGGGAGGCCGAGCAGGCCCTCAAGGTCGCCCCGGGGATCGAGGGGACGCTCGTCCTTGCCAAGGTGCTGGGGGCGGAGGGCCGCGCCGACGAGGCCGAGCGGGTGCTGCGCCCGCTGCTCGCGAGCAATCCGGACAGCGCCGGTCTGCTGGTGGCGCTCGGCGAGACGTACCTGCTGCGGGGGCAGGCCAAGGCGGCGATCGACAAGTTCGAGCAGGCGCTCCGCAAGGATCGAGGCGCGATGGAGGCGCGACTCAAGCTTGCAGACGCGTACGCGGCCGATGGCAACTACGAGGCCGCACACCGCGAGCTGATCGCGGCGGCCCGCACCAGCACCTGGAACGTGGCGGCGCGCAAGCGGCTCGCGGAGCTCGAGCTCGAGAAGTGGAACCTCGTGCAGGCGCGCAGCGACCTCGAGCAGGTGCTGCGCCTCGCGCCGAAGGACGAGCAGGCGCGCCTGGCGCTGATCCAGGTGCTCACGGCGCAGCGGGACTACGGCGGGGCGGAGGCGGAACTGCGCCGGCTGGAGGGGGCGCGGCCCGGGGTCGCGGCGCTGGCCCGAGGGAGGCTCGCGCTGCGCCGGTACGATGCGCGGGCCGCGGTGCCCTTGCTCGCGGAGGCGACCCGCGCGATCCCGAGGGACGCGGAGGCCTGGTCGCTGCTCGTCAGGGCGCAGCTCGACGCGGACAACAACGTGTCCGGGGCCCAATCGGCGCTGCGGGAGCTCGAGGCGCGTCACCCCGACTCGCCGGAGGCGCTCAGCGCCGAGGGGCTGCTCGAGATGAGTCGTGGAAAGCTTCCGGCGGCGGTGCGTGTCCTCGTCCGGGCGGTGAAGCTCCTCGAGCGGCACCGGCGACCGCCGCGCGTGCAGGCGGAGCTCCTCGTGCTGCTCGGACGCGCCCAGCAGGACGGCGGGAGTCAGGTGGAGGCGCTCGCGCAGTACGACGCGGCGATGCGCGTCTGTCCGCGCTGCCCCGATCCGCACCACCGGAGGGGGCTCTTGCTCGACGAGAAGGGGCAGGGGCAGGAGGCGATCTCGTCGATCCGGCGGGCGGTCGAGCTCGACGCCAAGAATCGCGAATACTATCTGGACCTGGCCAAGGTGTACGAGGCGAACTCGATGCCGCGGCCCGCGGTGGAGATGTATCGCAAGTACCTCTCCTTCAACCCGCCGGAGGAGCTCGCCCGCGATGCGCAGCAGGCCATGGACAGCCTGCAGAAGTAGGTCGCGCCGGATCGGTCTCGTCGCCGCGCTGCTCGTCGGTGCCGGGGTCCCCGGGCGCGGTCGTGCGACGCCGCCCGACGCCGTGCTCACCCCCGTGCCCACGCATCTCGTGGAAGGGCGCCTGCTGCTCTCGTTGCCCGCGGCGTTGCCCACGGGAATGACGACGGGCGTGGAGCTGGCGTACACGCGCGGGCGCCTGCTCTGCTGGGGGGTGCGCGTCTCGTGGGGAACGGCCACGGAGTTCACGCCCAGCTGGGAGGTGCGTCACGACGACCTTCGCCTGCGAGCGGTCGGCGCGCTGCAGCGGTCGTTCGGGCGCGCGACGGTGGGGGTGCGCCTGGGAGTGGGGGGGACGCTGGTGCACGAGCTGCGCACGCGCAGCCAGGGGAACCGGGCCGGCCTGACCGGTGAAGCGCTCACCGCCTCGGCGTGGAGGCTCCTTCCCGCGCTGGAGCTCGAGCCGACGGTGGTGCTGCGGCTGCTGGCGGGGTTCGGTCTCAGTGTGAGCGGTGGGCCGTCGCTGCACCTTCTCGACGGGGCCGCGCGCTTTGGCTGGCTCGCGGGGGCGGGGATCGCATGGCAGCGGTGAGGCGCAGCTGGCGCGCCGTGGTCGTCGTGCTCGGGGCGGGGCTCCTCGCGCTCGGCGGCTGCGACAGGCTCCTCTCCCTGGCCGCCGGGGAGACCCCGCTCGCACGGATCCAGGTGCAGGTCTCCGGGCGGCTGGCCACCCCGTCGCTGGCCTCGCGGCTGCGCGTCGCGCTGGTCTGGGGCGGCCAGTGGCGCCCCGAGCCGTTCTGCTTTCTGCCGCCGGAGTCGGCCCCCGAACCGGTGTTCTTCTCCGCGGCGGCGGTGGTGAAGGCCGGCTGCCCGGACAGCTTTCGCTTCGTGCCGGCACGCGTGGGACCGAGCGTCGCGCTCGGGCCCGACGGACGCGCGACGCTGGAGCTGATGGGACTGCCACCGACGGAGATCATGGTGGGAGACGTCACCTCGCGCGTGGCGTACGGGTCGCTCGTCGTGTTCGAAGATCGCAACGGAAGCGGGACGCTCGAGCTGCGGCGATCCGGGCGCGGGTCGGGTACCGCGACCGACGGCGGGACGGGAGATGGCGGCGCGCGCGAGGCCGGTCCAGTGGACGCCGGATCGGCGGACGCCGGTCTGCGTGACGCGAGCTCGATGGACACCGGTTCGACGGACGCCGGTCCGGTGGACGCCGGTCTGCGTGACGCGAGCTCGGCGGAGGCGGGTCCCGGGCCCAGCGTCGGCGGAGGAACGCTCCGGGGGCAGGACCAGGTCTACGGGGCGAGCTTCGTCTCCATGACCAGGCCCAACCAGCGGGTGGCGTTTCGAGAGGGAGAGTTCGACGCCCGCGCGGCCTTCTACCCGCGCGTCGGCTGTCCGCCGCCACGGCTCGGCTACTCGATCTTGCGCACGGGCGGCTTTTCGGCCGAGGCGGCTCTCGCGGCGGCGCGCGAAGGGCGGCTTCCGTCGGTAGACCCCACGCGGTGCGACGAGGTCGCTCCCGAACAGACGGTCGTGACCATCGACCTTCAGGCGCCTGAAACCCTGAGCGACGTGGCGTGCGCGGGGTCGAACTCGGGGGGAACGACGACCTACCGCGAGCCGCCCGCGCGTGACCCGACCCTTCCCCATCGCGTCTGGGCCTGCGTCGGGTTTCCGAGCCTCGGGGGGGTGCCGGCGCCCCCGGGGGTCCAGCTCGTCGTGGCCAGCCCGACGGAGGAGCTCTGTCGCAGCGTCTCGCACTACACGCTCCGGGGGTGCCGCAACGACCCGGCCTGCGCGACGCCCCAGTGGGATCGCACGGGGAACCCGCCCTCGTGGTGGCCGTGGATCTGTCGAAGCCGATGATCCGCCGCGCTCACGCGGTCGCACGCCCTGCCCCGCGGATCCGCCTCGCCGCGTGCGCGCTCGTCGTCGGCGCGTCGTTGGTGCCGTTCCCGGCGCGGGCGAGGCCCGATGAGGACGGGCCCCCCCGCTTCTCGCTCCCCACCGAGAGCGACCGGGCCGCGTGGTTGCGCCCTGGCTTTCGGGTGGCCCTGGGAGTCGGCTACGGCCGGCTCGTCGGCCTCGGCGGGGCGCCGAGCGGAAACCTCGTCGGCCCCACCATCCGGCTCGGCGTGCGCCTCGACGAGAAGTGGTCCCTCCTCGGCTCGCTCCAGTACCTCTACGCCTTCGGGGCGGCGGGCGGGGTTTCGGGGCTCCGTTTCGCGGGCACGGTCGAGCCGACCTGGCACGTCGCGCGCGGCCTGAGCCTCTCTGTGGGGATCGGCTTCGCGGGTCTCGTAGAGGGGCGCGCGGGGCGTCCGAACCCCGACCCGCAGCCGGGCACGCTCTACGCGTCGTACACCTTCCCCGACGCGCGGACCCCGCTTCCGAGCTGCAGTGGCGTGGGCGTGACCGGGCTCGTACGCGCGGACTACCTCTTCGTGCTCGGGCCACGCTCCTCGACGGGGCCCACCCTCGTCGTTGACGCGCAGTGGACGGGCTGCGTCGCGGACACGGGGCGGGACGAGCCGGACACCGCCCGCCCGATCGTGCGGCGCCAGTGGTGGCCGCACCTGGGCCTCTCGCTCGCCTGGGTGATCGCGTGGCGCTGAGGCGGCCTCGTCGGACGTGCCGCCGCACGCCGGCTCTTCATCGTCGGCTCCTCTGCGTCGCGGTGGCGTCTCTGCTGGGGCTCTCCACCGCGCAGGCGCGGCCCCTTCCCGACGATCCACCGAGGTCGCAGCCGGCCTCGCAACCCAGTTCACGGCCGGCCTCGCAGCCCAGCTCGCAGCCCGTCTCGCAGCCGGCTGTGCTCGAGCCGCCGCGCCCGCTGCGCCCGGCCGTGGTCCCCTATCCCGCGGGGGCTCCGCCGCACTCCCGCCCGGTCGTCGTGAAGGTCACCATCTCGGTCGGGGTCGACGGCCGCGTGGAGGCGGTGGTCCTCGCGACGCGATCGCTCCCCATCTTCGACGACGCGGTGGTGCGTGCGGCTCGTGCGTTCCGCTTCGCGCCGGGACGCTACGGGGGGCAGCCGGTGCGCGTGCAGATTGCTTTCACACATACCTTCTTGCCGCCGCCACGCCCCTCGGGCGGGGTCGTGCCCGCGGGGCTCGCGCCGACCTCGCTGCTCCGGGGGCGGCTCGTGGAGCTGGGTACGCGCGCGCCCGTCAGCGGCGCGACCGTGGTCGCGGAGGTGGGCGGACGGCGGTACGTGGCCGAGGCAGATCCCAGCGGGCGGTTCCGGCTCTCCATCCCGGCCGGCGCGATCACGGTGCGCGTGCATTCCTCGGGGTACCGTCCCTTTCTCCAGCGCGAGCGCGTCGCGGAGCGCCAGCAGATCGCCGTGACCTACTTCGTGGAACGCGAGCGCTACGATCCGTACGAGATCGTCGTGGTCAGCGAGCGCCGCCGCGAGGAGGTGTCGCGCATCGCGCTCACGGGCCCCGAGCTGACGCAGGTTCCGGGCACCTTCGGCGACCCCTTTCGCGTGATCCAGACCCTCCCCGGCACCGCGTCGGTGATCTCCCTCGTCCCCTTCCCGGTGGTGCGGGGGGCGAGCCCGAGCTCCACGGGCACCCTGCTCGACGGCGCGCGGGTGCCGCTGCTCTACCACCTGCTCGCCGGTCCCAGCGTGGTGCACCCCGAGTTCATCGACGAGGTGCGGTTCTTCCCCGGGGGCGCCCCCGTGATCTACGGCGGCTACACGGGCGGCATCGTGGACGGGCAGACCCGGCGCGCGCGGCCGGACGAGCGCCGCATCGACGTGGACCTCAACCTGATGGCCGTCGGCGGGCTCGTGCGCTGGCCCATCCCGAAGCTCGGCCTCAACGTCACGGCGGCGGGGCGCTACGGCTACCCGGGGCTCATCCTGAGCCTGGCCACCAAACAGGCCTCGCTCTCGTACTGGGACTACCAGCTTCGCGTCGACGGGGGAACCCTTCGCAACGGGTGGACCGTGTTCGCCTACGGCGCCCGCGACGAGCTGGACACCGTCTCGCCGAGCGCCGACCCGGCTGACCCCGACCCGCCGCTCGAGCCGGCCCTGATCCTGAACTTCCACCGGCTGGACCTCCGCGCGCAGCACGGGCGGGGACGCTTCGACGGCGCCTACCGGCTGCTCCTCGGTTACGACCACAGCGAAGGGCAGGGCGGGAACGTGACGACTTGGGTCGTGGACCCGCGTGCGCGGTGGACCTTTCGGCCCGGTCCGCGGCTCACCCTGGTGGGCGGCCTCGAAGGAGCGCTCCACTTCTTCTCGCAGGCGGCCCCTCCCGCCTCCACCCTCGGGAACTTCTCGCTCGCGGCCCTGACCCAGGACCTGACGCGCCTCTACGACGTCGGCGCGCTGGCCGAGGTCCTCTGGAGACCCTCGCCGAGGTGGCTCTTCCGTCCGGGCCTCCGCGGGGACCTGCTCCACGACGGCGCCACGCGACAGCTCTCCGCCGACCCGCGACTCACCGTGCGCTACCTGCTCGCCCGGCGCTCGCTCCCCGACGTGCCCGCCGACAGCGACCGGAACGGGATCTGGCTCAAGGGGTCGGTCGGCCTCTACCACCAGCCGCCGCGCTTCGTCCTGCCGCTGCCGGGGCTCGACACCATGCCGCTGCGCTTCGGGCTGCTGCGCTCCATCCAGGGGAGTCTCGGGCTGGAGGTCCCCTTCGCGCAGGGACTCAGCCTCGGGCTGGAGGGGTACTTCAGCCTGCTCGACCCGACGATCTTCGACCTGGCCTTCAACCCCGAGAGCCTGACCACCGCACCGAATACCTCTCTGCTCCCCACGACGACGGAGCCCTCGCCAAATCGCTCCCAGAAGGCCGTAGACGAGCTGGTCAAGCCGCTCCTCGGTCGCGCGTACGGACTCGAGCTCCTCATCCGGCGTCAGTCGAGGACCGGTATCTACGGGTGGCTCTCCTACACGCTCTCGCGCTCGGAGCGGCGCCGGGATCCGGGATGGGCGCCGTACGATTTCGACCGCACCCACCTCTTGAACCTCGTCGTCGGGATTCCTCTGCCTCGGAGCTGGGACCTCGGCCTGCGCTTGCAGTACCAGAGCGGCAAGCCGGCCACCAGCACGGCGGGCTACAACGCCGCTCGCCAGGACGGCTACCTGCGGATCGACCTGCGGATCGACAAGCGCGCCGCCTGGCGAGGCTGGCTGTTAGACTTCTACATCGACCTGCTGAACGTCGCGCTCCTCCCCGAGGAGCTCCTGCAGGGAGAGACGCTCCGCTACGTCATTCCCACCGTCGGGGTGAGAGGACGCTTCTAGCAGCGACGGACCCCGAGGGCGACCGATCACGACGAGGAGGCAGATCCGTGAGCAATCCGCAATCGATCGACGCGCAGGCCCTGGACCTCATGCTGCGAGCGGGCTCGCGCTGGGTGCTCTGGCTGCTTCTGGGGCTCAGCGTGGTGGCCGTGGCCGTCGTGCTCGAACGCCTCTGGTTCTTCGCGCGGATGCGCGCCTCCCGGCGCCAGAGCGAGGAGCTGCTCAAGGCCCTGCGCGCCACCGGCCCCGAGGCCGCGTTGCGGACCCTGGCGGGACCGGCTTCGATGGAGACGGCCGTGGCCCGAGCCTGCCTCGAGCACACCGCCGACGGGCCGGCGGCGATCGAAGAGCACCTCGCCGCCGCCGTGGAAAGCGAACGCCTGCGCTACGAGCGCGGGCTCGCCTTCCTCGGGACGCTCGGAAACAACGCGCCCTTCGTCGGCCTCTTCGGCACGGTGCTGGGGATCGTGCGGTCGTTTCACGACCTGTCCGTGAACAGCGCGCAAGGGACGCAGGCCGTGATGGCCGGGATCGCCGAGGCCCTCGTGGCGACCGGGGTGGGCCTGCTCGTGGCCCTGCCCGCCGTGGCGGCCTACAACGGGCTCATGCGGCACGTGGAGACGGCGGCGGCCGGTGCGGGGGCTCTCGGGCATCGGATCCTGGCCTTCGTGAAGACGGAACGGGCCGGCGCACCGCGGGTCGCGGCGCTCGCGCCGGAGGGCGAGTGATGGGCGCCCCCACGCGTCGTCGCGGGCTGATCACCGACATCAACGTCACGCCCCTCGTGGACATCATGCTCGTGCTGCTCATCATCTTCATGCTGACGGCGCACGTGATCGCGCGTAAGGCCATCGAGGTGGAGTTCCCGAAGGCCTCCCAGGGCACCGCGCCGCAGAGCCCCACCCTGATCGTCACGCTCACGCGCGACGGACGGCTGCACCTCGACGGCGCCCCCGTGGAGCCCGAGGCGCTGCGCGCGGCAGTGAAGCGCGCGGTCGCCAAGGACAGCAAGGCCCAGGTGATCGTCGCCGGGGACAAGGAGGTCTCGCACGGGCGCGTGGTCTGGGTGCTCGACCTCGTGAAGAGGCTCGGAGTGACCTCCTTTGCGATCCAGATCGACCCCGCCATCGTGATGGCGCCGGCCCCCGCCCGATGAGCTACGGCGGACGCTTCGCCCTCTTTGTCGGGCTCTCTGCGCTCGGGCACGTGCTGCTGGCTCGGGGGATGACGCGCCTGCCGCCCCCCGCGTCACCGACGCTCCCGCGCGTGGTCGTGCGCGTCGAGCTCCGCGAGGCGCCGGCGAAGGCCGCGCCGGCACCGGAGCCCGCGGTGGTCGAGGCGCGCCAGCCGGCGGAGCCCCGGACCCCCCGCCCGCCGAAGGAGCCTCGCCCGCGGAGGCGGCGCCTCGTCGCCACGACGCCGGCGCCAGCCGAGCAGGCCAAGCCCGCGGAGAGCGCGGCGCCGGCTAAGGGGCAGGGGACGCCGACCTTCGGGGTCTCGATGGGCTCGACGTCGCAGGGGGGCAAGGGCCCGGCCGTGCCCGTGGGGAACGCGGGGCGGGGCAGGCCCGGTGCCGGCGGCGGAGGAGGCCGCGGGGCGGGTCCGGGCGCTCCGGCGCCCCTCGGCGTGCAGGACGTGACGAAGCTGCCGCTGCCGCGGGGGCAGTGCAGCGGACGCTACACCGAGGCGGCGCGCGAGGCGGGCCTCGAAGGCACGGTGGTCCTGGATCTCGTCGTGGGGGAGGACGGCCGCACGCGGGAGGTCGTGGTGGTGCGGTCGCTCGGTCGGGGGCTCACCGAGGCTGCCGTGGCCGCGGTGAAGGCCTGCCGCTTCTCGCCGGGGGAGCGGAACGGCCGTCCCGTGGCGGTACGCGTGCGCGGGTTCAAGATACGGTTCTTTCTAGATCATACCCTCTAGATCAGGCCCTCTAAATCTTCCGGCAGGCTGTCCACGCTCGTCGCGCCGGCGGGGACCTCGACCTCGATCACCCCCTGGAAGGGGACGCGCGAGAGCGGCTCCCCCCGGCGCCCCACCCGGACCGAAAGGCCCGCTCGAGCCCCTGCGTTCAGCGAGAGGCGGGCGAGCGGCAAGGCGAGCTCGATGACCTCTGCGCACGCCACCTCGTGCGAGGTGCCGAGCGACTGCGTTTGCCCGCGGCGTTCCTCGTGGAGCTCCACCTCGAGACGCGGGCGAAAGATCACTCGCGCGGTGAGCGTGCGATCCAGGGTTGCGAGCTCGAACTGAAGGTCGAGCTCGTGCAGGTCCACCGTCGCGCCCTCGAGGGTGGCGGCGGGGTCGCACCGCAGAAAGAGCTGGGACGCGTCGAAGCCCCAGTAGACCCCCGCGATGAACGAGGTGTGCTGCGCGTCCGTCCCGGCGAGGGGCACGCGGTAGAGGCCGGCGCCCTGCCACTCGTAAAAGGAGGTGCGCGTGCCGTCGAGGCGCGGCTGGATGTAGCGCGAGGGCTGGCGGACGGGGGCCACCACCCCGCCCTGCGACACGGGGCGCAGGAGGTCGGCGGGGGGGCTCTCCCCGAGGGCGCCGTACACGGCGACGAGGTGCGAGCGGAAGAGCGCCTCGTAGATCGGGTCCTCGGCGGAGAAGAAGGGCTCGCCGAGCCACCAGAAGAAGTCCGAGGCCTCGGCCCGCAGCAGGTGCTCCCGCGCCGCGGCGAGAGCTTCGGTCTTCTCCTCGCCGCTCTCCTCGGCGGCCTGGAGCCTCGTTCGCGCCCGTCCGAGGAGCTCCCACGCGCGGTTCGTCTCCGGGTCGCCGATCCAGATGGTGAAGTTCGCCTCGATCCAGGAACCCGAGTGCAGGTAGTCGAGGCCGAGGGTGGGGGGATGGCGCTCCAGATGCTCGCGCACCGTCACGGTGCGGAGCCGCGGGTCGGTGGAGATCGCCTCGTAGAGGGCCGTGAGGAAGGGGGTGCCTCGTTCCGGATAGGCCTCCCAGGGGTTCTCTCCGTCGAGCGCGACGAGGACCAGCGGGGGTCTCCCGGTCTCGATCGTCGCCGCGTCGGCCGCCTCGAGGACGCAGGAGAGAAAGTCCGCAGCGGCGGCGCGCGCGTCGTCGGTAGACGAATAGCTCTTGGCGATGCGCTCCGAGAGGCGCTGGTCGCGAAAGACCAGCGCGCATTCGCCGCGGCGGTAGGGCTGGTAGGCGCAGCGGCGACCGGGGGTGCACTGGCGGTCGTCCAGCGAGCGGCCGAGCACGCTCTCGTCGGAGAGGAGGTACCTCACGCCGCAGCGCTGGGCGAGCTCCACGGTCTCGGGGCTCACGGCTCCCTCCGAGGGCCAGAAGCCGGACGGGCGGACTCCGAACTCGTCCTGCACGCGGGCGATGCCGCGGCGGATCTGCAGCTCGGCGTCGTCGGGGGCGCAGAAACGCGCCGGAAGGTGCACCCCGGGGGTCGCGCGGCGCGCGACGTTGGAGTCGATGAGCAGGGGAAGGATCGCGTGGTAGTAGGGGCTCGCCGTGAGCTCGATCGTGCGACGGTCCACGAGGCGTTGCCAGCGGGGCAGCACCTGCGAGAGCAGGTCGCGTTGCAGGGAGAGGACGAGCGCCTTGTCCTCCTCGCGGTAGTCTCCTCCGCGCGCTAGCAGCGTTCGCACCTCGTCGCGGCGACGGGCGATGTGGCCGAAGGATGCCAGGTTGAAGAGCACCTGGAGGTCCCGCAGATCCCGATCGGAGAAGCGCTGCGCGGCGGCGGCGAACCCCTGCGCCGGCACGTTGCGGCCGCGCTTCTCGAGGAGCTCTCGATAGCGCGGCATCGGCTCGAGCACCTTGCCCCAGTGGACGGAGAAGAAGCTGCGCACGAGGACGTGGCGCTCTTCGTCGCTCAGCTCCCCGGGCGGGCGCAGGGTGAGCTCCTCGAAGGCGTCGCGCCCCCCCTCCAGGCAGTAATGAATCTGGTCGATCAGGGAGGGCGAGAGGTTGACGGTCGCCCGCACCTCGGGGTGCTCGAGGAGCAGTTCGGCCATGTCGGTGTAGGCCCCCGCGGCGTGCATGCGCACCCACGGCAGGGCGAGGCGGCCGCTCTCCGGCTCGATGTACCACGGCTGGTGCATGTGCCAGAAGAGCGCGAGCTCGACGGGAGGGCGGGAGCTCATGGGTCACCCCTCGAAGCGATAGCCCTTGGGGATGACCACAATCCCGTCGTCGCTCACGAAGAAGCGCTGGCGGTCGCGGTCGGTGTCGAACCCGATCTCGGTGCGCGCGGGGATCTGCACCCCCTTGTCTACGATCGTGCGCCGCAGCCGGCTGTGCCGCCCCACGTCCACGTCGTCCATCAGCACGCTCTCGTCGACGGACGCGTAGCTGTTGACCCGCACGAAGGGGGAGAGGACGGAGCGGTTCACGCGCCCGCCGCTCAGGATGCACCCCGGCGAGATGAGCGAGTCGGTCGCCATCCCCATGCGGTCCTGGGCTTGATCGGCGAAGACGAACTTGGCGGGAGGGCGGGGGCGCATCCAGGTGTGGATCGGCCAGCGCCGGTTGTAGAGGTTCAGGACCGGCTTGACCGCGACGAGGTCCAGGGTGGCCTGGAAGTAGGACTCGATGGTGCCGACGTCCTTCCAGTAGCCGCGCTCGTCGGGCTCGCTCCCCGGCACCTCGTTCTCCATGAAGTTGTAGGCGTAGACGCGCGCCGAGGGGTACAGCATGGGCAGGATGTTGCGGCCGAAGTCGTGGGCCGTATCTTGCTGCGCGTCGCGCGTCACTGCGTCGCTGAGCACGTCCGGGTCGAAGATGTAGTTGCCCATCGACGCGAGGACCCACCCGGGGCGGCCCGGCATCTCCTTCGGGTGTCGCGGCTTCTCCTGAAACCCGACCATGCGACCGGAGGCGTCGACCTCGATTACGCCGAAGGACGAGGCCTCGGAGGCCGGGACGGGGACGGCCGCCACGGTCAGCTCCGCGTCGCGTTCGACGTGGAAGGCGAGCATCTGCCGCACGTCCATGCGGTAGATGTGGTCGCCGCCGAAGACGCAGATGTAGTCGGGTTCCTCGTCCGCGACGACGTTGAGGCTCTGATAGATCGCGTCGGCCGAGCCGAGGAACCACTGCTTGCCCATGCGCTGCTGCGCGGGCACGGGTTCCACGTGGTGGTCGAGCATGGCGGAGAGGCGCCACCCGCGGCTGATGTGACTGAGGAGCGAATCGCTCTTGTACTGCGTCAGCACCTTGATGCGGTGGATCCCCGAGTTCACGAAGTTCGACAGGACGAAGTCGATGATGCGATAGCTGCCGCCGAAGGGGACCGCCGGCTTGGCGCGGTCGGCGGTGAGGGGCCAGAGCCGCGTGCCCTCGCCGCCCGCGAGGACGACGCCGAGGATCTTGGGTTGGCGACCGAGGCGATAGGCCAGGCGAGATGCTTCAGCGCTCATGCGTTCACCCGCGCTCTTCCCTGCCGACCGCGCTCCCGTGGGAGCCCGGCCGGGCCGATGACGGCCTCGAAGCGGCGCGTGGCGCGAGCGTGACGTCCCCCGCCAGGTCGCCGCAACCGTGGGCTACTTGGGCTCGACGATGTCCTGATTGTCCTGGGAGGAGCGACCGCCGAGCAGCCCCAGCGTGTGTAGCACGAAAATGGTCGCGGCTCCCAGCACCACGAAGACCACCAGGGCGATGAGCAGGGGCTTCATCTTGATCCCGGACTTCCCTCGCGACTTCTTGCGCTGCGGGGGAGGGGTGGGCTGGCGCTCTTCGCCCTCGAGCATGCTCTCGAGGGAGCCCATGTCGGGCATGTCTGCGGTGCGCGTGACGGGCGAAAGGTGGCTCGATCCGGCGGGGTCAGCCGCGCCGAACTCGTTGGTCCAGCCGCGGGGGTCGATGAGGTCGGCAGGATTGAGCGGCGTGCCCCCGCCGATCTCGTCGGGCGAGAGCGGCCTGGCTCCCACGTCCTGCTCGTAGTTCTGCGTGTCCAGCGAGGTGAACTTGACGATCTCCTCCTGGATCAGCGTGTCGATGACTCCGTGCGCGCGCCCCTTGGGCGGCCCCGTCTGGTCCTGCTCCGCGGCGCAGCGTCGAACCAGACGGGCGAGGTCGCGGCTCGTGACCTTCATGCCGCGGGCGAAGAGGAACTGGGCCAGCGCGTCCTGGATCTCGTAGGCGTGGTGGAAGCGCTGGTCCGGGTCGCGCGCGAGGGCCTTCCGCACGATCTGGTCCAGGTCCGGCGGGATGTCCGGGCTCAGCGCGGTGAGCGAGGGGACTCGGGCTTGCCGCACGAGCTCGACCGTCTGGTAGTCCGTCTCGCCGTAGAAGAGCCGGCGGCCGGTCAGGAGCTCGAACAGGATGATGCCTACCGCGAACACGTCGGCCCGGTAGTCGACCTCGATTCCGCTGGCCGCCTCGGGCGAGAGGTACGAGAACTTCCCCTTCACCACGCCGGGGTCCGTCTGCTCGATCTGGCTCGCGGCCTTGGCCAGACCGAAGTCCACGAGCTTCACCTCGCCGTTGCGCGAGAGGAGGATGTTCGGAGGGCTCA
Source organism: Deltaproteobacteria bacterium (assembly GCA_020848905.1). Classification (NCBI taxonomy): domain Bacteria; kingdom Pseudomonadati; phylum Myxococcota; class Myxococcia; species Deltaproteobacteria bacterium. Next base: position 18,117 of record JADLHG010000047.1, on the reverse strand, counting down.
CGTCGCGGTGAACGATCTTCAGGGGCCGACCGTCGTCGGGGCTCACCATGTCGTGCGCGTAGCCGAGTCCCTTGCACACCTCCATCATGACGAAGATCGCGTGCTCCATCTCGAGCGCGCGATCCTGTCGCTTGAGCGACTCGCACAGGTTGCGCAAGTTCATGCCGTCCACGTACTCCATCACGATGAAGTACGTTTGGCCGGAGCGGCCGATGTCGTAGACGTGCACGATGTTGGCGTGGTTCAGGTAGAGGCTCAGCCGAGCCTCGTCCAGAAACATCGCCACGAACTTCTGGTTCTTCGTGAGGTGGGGAAGGATGCGTTTGATCGCAACCTTCTTCTTCATGCCCTGCATGAGCTCGGCTTCGGCACGGTAGATCTCCGCCATGCCGCCGCTGTCGAGCTTGTCGATGATGCGATATTTTTGCTCGGGAGTCGCCATCCCCGGCCGCTGCTATGGGGGGTTAACCCCAGTGAAGTTCGGGGTAGTGTTCGAGATAGTACACCACTCTAGCAGGGCAATCCAAACGGGGGCAGTAGGGAAAAACGAGACTCTGAAGGGGGCGGAAGGGGGGGAGCGGGGCCTACTCTTCGGCGGAGACTTCGCCCCAATCGGCTTCCTCGAACTCCGAGCCGGCGTGACGTCGCTCCTCCTCCTCGGCGCTCTCCTTGCAGTCGATGCACAGGGTGGTGACCGGCCGGGCCATCAGGCGCTTGAAGCCGATCGCCTCGCCGCACTCCTCGCACTCGTCGATGCTTCCCTGCGTCAGCCGATCGATGGCGCCGCGGATCTTGGCCAGGAGCTTCTTCTCACGGTCCCGCAGCCGCAGCGCGGTCGAGATCAGTTCCTCACTGCTCGACTGATCGATCGAGTCGCGGCCGTTGTCGGTCTCGCGGTCCATGCTCATGTGCAGGCTGCTCTGCGCGTTGTAGAGCAGCTTGCGCTCGGCGTCCTGGAGGGTTCCTCGCAGTTGCTTGGCTTGCTCTTCGTTCAGCATCGAAGTCATCGTAGGGCGCGCGATCTGTCTTTGTCAATCGGTGGACCGTGCGTCGCATGCAGGCACGGCGGTTAGTAGCGCTTCGTGAACTTCGACTCTTGACAGTTCACGCGAGGGAGGATCGATTCGGGTGGTGGGCCGCCGGGGAGCTACGAGGCCTTCTTCTTGCGGATGAGCTTGGGGCGCTCGCGGTTGTTCACCGTGTTCTCGTCGACCACGCACTCGGAGATCCCTTCGAGCGAGGGGAGCTCGTACATGATGTCGAGCATCACCTCCTCCATGATGGCGCGCAGGCCGCGCGCCCCCGAGTGACGTCGCGACGCCTCCTGCGCGAGGGCCCTCATCGCGCCATCGCTGACCTGCAGGCGCACCCCCTCCATGGCGAAGAGGCGCTGGTACTGGCGGACGAGCGCGTTCTTCGGACGCCAGAGGATCTCGACCAGCGCGTCCACCGCGAGCTCGTCGCAGGGCACGACCACGGGGAGGCGGCCCATGAACTCCGGGATCATGCCGAACTTGATCAGGTCTTCGTGTCGGAGCTGGGCCCGCAGCGCGTTCTTGTCCTCGAGCCGCGCGTCCACCTGCGCGCCGAAACCCATGCCCCGCTCGCCGACCCGCTGGCGGACGATCTCTTCGATGCCGTTGAAGGCGCCGGTGCAGATGAAGAGGATATTCGTCGTGTCGACCTGGATCAGCTCCTGCTGCGGCCGGTTCCGCGACCCCTCGGGGGTGATGGTCGCGCGCCGCCCCTCGAGCAGCTTGAGCAACGCCTGCTGCACCCCCTCGCCCGAGACGTCGCGCGTGATGGAGGGGCCGCTGCCCTTGCGGGCGAGCTTGTCCACCTCGTCGATGCAGACGATCCCCTCGGCCGCGCGTTCGACCTCTCCGTCGGCGGCGCGGTAGAGGGCCTTGATCACGCTCTCCACGTCCTCGCCCACGTAGCCCGCCTCGGTGAGCGCCGTGGCGTCCGCGATGGTGAAGGGCACGTCCAGCTTGCGCGCGAGCGCCTGCGCGAGGAGCGTCTTGCCGCTCCCCGTGGGCCCGACGAGGAGGATGTTCCCCTTGGCCAGCTCGACCTCGCCCGGTCGGTGTCGGTAGTGGATCCGCTTGTAATGGTTGTAGACGGCGACCGACAGGACCCGCTTCGCCTGATTCTGGCCCACGACGTAGCGGTCCAGGTCGCCCTGGATCTCCTTCGGTCGAGGGAAGCGGCGCGGGGTAGGGGCCTCGTCCTGCTCGATGATCTCGTTACAGAGACCGACGCACTCGTCGCAGATATAGACGTTCGGGCCGCTGATGAGCTTTCGCACCTCGGCCCGGCGCTTGCCGCAGAAGGAGCAGGCGATGTCGGTCACGGTTCATATTTTTGCACAGTCCCGTCGCGCGTCTAGTCCAAAATCGGGGCGCCCGGACGTTCGGACGCGGCTTTCTGGGCGCGCGGGGGACCGCTTGACTGCGGGAGCTGGACGCGAAGGGCTCGCGGGCTCCGCTGGACGCTCGTCAGGGTTGCCCGGGCCTGGCCCACGTCGGTCTCGCCGACGAGCTGAACCGGGAGGCGCGCGTCGTCGTCGCTGATCCAGAGCGATACCGAGCGCGGGCGCGCGCCGGGACGCGGCCGCCCGTCGTCGTTGATGCGGATCGCCCGCCCGGCGAGGCGTACACAGTTCTTCGGGCCGACGCGCGAGTAGAGGCGCTCCGTCCCCGCGTGCGCGAGCTCGATCCTCCAGAGGGCGGTGCCTGCGAGCACGACGAGCGTCTCGCGCCAGCCGGGGCGCAGGTCGGCCGCGCGGAGGTAGAAGAGGGTCGTGAGCGGGTCGAGGTAGCCCGCGGGGAGTCGGCGGGTGCGCACGACGGCGCGGCCCTCGCGGCGCACCGTCTGGCGTGTGGTCGCGCCGTGCTCGGTGTGGAGCTTGCGGCTCGTCTCGCCGCTCTGCCGGTCGGAGGTCGTCTCGAGGGGGGCGAGGCCCGCCAGATCGAGGAGGCTCACCTGCGCCTCGCGCAGTCGCAGGATCATGCCCGGGACCGTCTCCCCGAGCGCGCGGATCTTGAGCGTGCGGCGCCCTCGTCGTCGGCCGACCTGCCCGACGGCGATGGCCGCGCGACCGCCGGAGATGCCGAGAAGACTGACCTCGTAGGTCACGGCCTCTCCGGGGCCCCAGCCTACCTCCTGCGGCGGGGCGAGCGTGGCCGTGCGGGCGGTCCCAGGCGCGGGCTGGGCGAGCCCGATCATCCGGACCACGCGCAGCTCCGAACGCGCGGGTTCGGCGGTCGCAGGCCGTGGGTGAGCGGCGAGGCCCCCGAGCAGCGTGGCGGCGAGGAGAAGGGCGCTGCGAGAAGACGTGGGGCACCTCCCGACCGAGTTGGTGCTCGGCTCGCGCCGCCGGCGATGGACGGCGCGCTGTCGCAGTCCGTTTTGCGGAGCCACGGAGGGTCGTCGCTCCCAGCTCCCTCCTATTATGACGGCGGGGCGCGGCGGCTGCTACACTCCGGCCCATGGAGCGCCGGATCGCGGTCAGCGTGGGAGATCCCAGCGGCATCGGACCCGAAATCCTGCTCAAGGCGCTCGGCTCCTCGCTCGCCGGCGCCCGCGTGTCGCTCTTTGCGCCGCGCGAGCTCTTCGCTCGCTTCGGCCGCACCCTGCGGCTGCCGCTGCCGGCGGACGTGACCTGGCGCGACGACGGGCTCGAAGGGATCGAGCTCGAGGCACTCGCCTTCGGCACCCCGAGTCCGGAGGCGGCGCGCTTTCAGCTCTGGAGTCTCCAGGCGGCGGTCGCGGCCCTTCGGGCGGGGGAGTTCGAGGCGCTCGTCACCGCGCCGATCACCAAGGCAGCGATCGCCGGCGCGGGCTTCGCCTTTCCGGGGCACACGGAGTACCTGGCCCACAGCTTTGGCGCGCGTCGCGTGGCGATGATGCTCGCGGGTCCCAAGCTGCGCGTCGTGCCGCTGACGGGGCACCTGCCGCTCGCCGCGGTCCCGGCGGCGCTCACCGTGCCGCTCGTGGTGGAGACGCTGTGCCTCACCGCGGAGGCGCTCGCCGGACCCTTCCGGGTGAGCCAGCCCTTCAAGGTGGCGCTGACGGGGCTGAATCCCCACGCCGGCGAAGGCGGTCTCCTCGGCGAGGAGGAGCAGCGCGTCCTGACCCCGGCGCTCGTCGAGGCGCGAGCCGAGCTGGCGCGCCGAGGCGTCGAGGCGCTCCTCGAGGGGCCGCTCCCCGCGGACGGGCTCTTCAGCCGTGGGGTCGAGGCCTACAGCGCGGTGGTCTGCTGCTACCACGACCAGGCGCTCATCCCCGTGAAGATGCGTCACCCGGACACGGCTGTGAACGTGACGCTCGGCCTGCCCATCGTGCGCACCTCGCCCGCGCACGGCAGCGCGCTCGACATCGCGGGAAAGGGAGTCGCTCGGGAGCAGAGCATACGGGCCGCGCTCGAGCTGGCCGTCGAGCTGGCCGCGTCGCGCGCGGGGTAGACGGCCGAAGCCCGCCGCTCAGCGCGTGGGACGTACCTGCCGGCGCGCGGCCTCGTAGCGCGCCATGTAGGTGCGCGCGACGTGGTCCGCGTCGAGTCGAAGCGAGCGGGCCACCGCCTTAACGAACCCGCGCAGGTAGACCGGGGCGGGAGCGCTGAGGAAGTTCTCGTCCTCGATCGCGCGCAGGTAGCCGATGGAGATCTTCGTGCGGTCGGCCACATCCTCGAGGTCGAGCCCCGACGACTCGCGGATCTGGCGGAGCAGAGCGCCGGTGAACTCGGTGTCGGCGGTGACCTGCGGACGGGGTTGCGTCTCCACGAGCGTCGTCAGCTCGGGACGCTCGAGGAAGACCTCGGGGGGGACGGGCAGGGTGAGCGAGATTCCCGGGACGCTCTCCTCGGTGAGGTTGGGCGTCCAGCCCGGCACGAGCTGCTGGTTATAGGCGTGCCGCTTCTCGGGGTCGACCAGGATCGAGTAGGCCTCGTCGATGCGCCGGTGCATCACCTTGACCTCCTCGTGCGGCGCGATGCCGAAGATCGCCGGCGAGTTGGCGTCGTAGAGCCGGCGTTCGCGGCGGAAGGCCACGCGGATCTCCTCGTCGCTCGCGCTCGGATGCGTCTCGAGGATCTCGTAGTGGTTCTGCAGCGCGAGTGGCGTCGGGAGCCCGACGCAGCCGGGCCGCTCCTTGCTCTCGAGGGCCACGATCCGACGGGCCATCCGCTCGAGGTCCTTGCAGACCTTCGCCTCGGGGTACTCGACGAGGAGGGGGCGCCGGCGTCGCACCGCGGCCCACGCCACGTCGTCGCTCTCGGCGTAGCCGAGGTAGTCGAGCGGCAAGCCCAGGTGGCGCCGTCCGACGCTCGCTAGGGCCGGCCCGAGCTCCAGATCCTCGCGGGTCCGCGTCTTGTTGACGATGAGGCGCGGCTTGAAATCCTCCATCGCCCGCTCGAGCTCGCCCACGAGGTCGGGGCGCTCGTGCCGCGCCGCCTGCAGGAGCTGGATCGGGGTCGGGATGCCGCAGTGGGCCTTCGGCTCGAGCTGCTCGACGAGGAGTTCCACCCCGGCGATCCCTTTCACCCGCCGCACGAAGGCGCTCTTGATGAAGCGGAACGCGCTCTCGATCGCCGGGGGCTCGGGGACGGTGACCACCACGTGCAGGTCCGCGGCGAGGAAGATGTCGAGCGCGTTGTAGCCGCTCCCCGGCGGGAGGTCGATCACCACGTAGTCGGTGTCGAGCGCCCGGAGCTGGGAGAGCAGTCGTACCTTCTGCGTGGGGCGCGGGTTGGCCGAGCCCACGCCGTCGTCGTGTCCGGCGACCAGCCCGAGCCCCTCGAAGGGCGTGGGGACGACCACCTCCTCGAGACGCGTGACCGCCTTGGTGAGGAAGTGGTGCAGCGAGCGCTTCGGTTCCTCGACCCCCACCATCGTGTGCAGGTTCGCCGAGCCGAGGTTCGCGTCCACGAGGACGACCTTCTTGCCGAGCTGCGCCAGATAGACGCCCATGCTCGCCGCGAGCAGGGACTTCCCCGCGCCGCCCTTGCCGCTGCCGACGGCGATGACGGCCCGCGGGCCGCTGTCGCGCGGGGCGCCTTCGGGTTCCGGGCTGCTCTGCGTCCCCGCCGGGGGGTCGGCTGCTTCGATGGCCGACTCGGGGTCGTCCAGACCCGGGGGCTCGGCCTCGAAGAAGACGACGGGGTCCTCGTCGCCGCTTCCATCGTCGCGTGCGGCTCGCCCCGGTCGGTGGCGGTAGCTCTTGTGGCTCGCCATGGCGGGATGCTCATAGCACGGGGCGGCGGCCTTTGACAGCCGCGCGGAAGGTTGATAGATTTTGATGGATTAAGCCAAGAGGCGCGACGCCATGACCCAGCAACGACCGGTGCGGCAACCCATCGACAAGCCCGAGCGTGCCCGACAGCTCGCGCGCGCCATCGCCTCGGACCTGAGCCTCTACCACGAGGACAAGATCGTCGCGGGTCTCGAGCACGACAACCTCTTCGACAGCATGGCGAGCGAGATCACGGAGGGGCGCGAGCTCTTCAAGAGCCGCGTCACCGACGAGATCTTCAAGCAGAACCTCTACGACCGGGCGCTCATCGACGTGATGATCAAGCCCAAGGGGCACGTGAAGTCCAAGCTCTGGTAGAGGGCCGTTCCCGCCGGAGGCGAGCGCCGCGCAGCGGAGAAGATGGTGATGGCCTCGTCCGATGGGTCCTCCTTCGCCTTCGAGGTGGGCGCAGCCGAGGGGGGGCTCCGCCTCGATCAGTACCTGGCCGGTCGCGAGCTGCCGCAGACCCGTTCACAGCTCAAGCGTTGCATCGACGCGGGGTGCTGCCTGGTGAACGCGCAGGTGGCCAGGCCCGCGCGGCGTCTGCGCGCAGGGGATCGCGTGGTCTACACCCCGCCCCCGCCCGTTCCCTCTGACGTGCTCCCCGAGGCGATCGCGCTGGTCGTGCTCTTTGAGGACGACCAGGTCGTGGTGGTGGACAAGCCGGCGGGAATGGTAGTGCACCCGGCGGCGGGGCATCGGTCGGGGACGCTCGTGGCGGCGCTGCTCGCTCACTGCGGCGAGCTGGCCGAGGTGGGCGGAGTGTTGCGGCCGGGGATCGTCCATCGCCTCGACAAGCTGACGAGCGGCGTGCTCGTGGCGAGCAAGACCGACGCCGCGCACGGGGGCTTGGCGGCGCAGTTCAAGGCGCACTCGGTGGAGCGGCGCTACCTGGCGCTCGCGGCGGGCGAGCTGCGTGCCGATAGCGGCCGGATCGAGACCGCCTACGGCCGACATCCGACCGAGCGCAAGCGCTTCACGAGCCGCGTCCCGACGGGCCGCCGCGCCGTCACGCACTTTCAGGTGGTGGAGCGCTTCGTCGGGGCGACCCTCGTCGAGGCGCGTCTCGAGACCGGGCGCACGCACCAGGTGCGCGTGCACTTCGCCGAGCATCTGGCGCCGCTGCTCGGCGATCCGACCTACGGGCGCGCGCCACGCGACGCACGTCTTCGAGAGGTGGGGCGCGCGCTCGGACGGCAGGCGCTGCACGCGCAGGTCCTCGGCTTCGACCATCCCCGTTCGGGTGAGCGCCTTCGTTTCGTCTCGCCCGTCCCCGAGGACTTCGCCGCGGCGCTCGCGGCGCTGCGGTCGGGGCCCCCGTGAGGCCCGGCGGTGCCTTCGAGCTCCGCGAGAACGCGGGGCAAGCCACGGTGCTGGTGAGTCCCGCGCTCACCGTCCCCGGCGTGCGGCACGCCTTCTCCACGCGGCGGGGTGGGGTGAGCCCGGCTCCCTGCGACTCGCTCAGCTTCGGCCTCGCGGCGGGAAACCCCGAGGCGGCCTGGCGAACCAACGCCGAACGGCTTGCCGCGCGCGTGGGGCTTGGCGCCGAGGCGCTCCACTGCGCGCGGCAGGTGCACGGGACCCGCGTGTTGGAGGTGCCTGCCGGCGCCGACCCCGCGGCGACGCGCGCCGAGTCCGCGGACGCGCTCGTGACCGCGCGCCCGGGCACGATGGTGGGAGTCTTCACGGCGGACTGCGTCCCGGTGTTGCTCGCCGACGCCGAGGCGGGGGTCGTGGCTGCCGTGCACGCCGGCTGGCGCGGCCTCTCGGCGGGAGTGATCGAGGCGGCGGCGAACCGCATGGTCGTGCGCCACGGGGCCAGGCCAGAGCGTCTTCGGGCGGCGATCGGCCCGTGCATCGGGCCGTGCTGCTACGAGGTGGGGCCCGAGGTGGTGGAGGCCTTCGCGGCGCTGCCGCGGGCGGTGCGTTCCGGGGGAGCGGGGCGACCGCACGTGGACCTGGCGGTGGGGGCCGAAGAGGTGCTCCTTCGCCTCGGGGTGCTCCCGGCGCACCTCGGCCGCGCCGAACTCTGCACCCGCTGTCTGCCCGAGCTCTTCTTCTCCTATCGGCGAGACGGCGAGCGCGCGGGGCGGCAGCTCAGCGTGGTCGCGCTTTGCGGGCCCGCGTAGCCGTGTGGTACGTTCGCGCCAGGATGAGCGACGGGTGGAAACTGGCGGCGGGGATCGTGATCGCGCTCCTGGTCGGGGTCGCGGGGGGCTATCTCCTCGGCACGCTCGGGAAGGGGGATCTTTCGCGTGAGCTCGTCACGGCGCGGAGCCGCGCGCAGAGCGCCGAGGAGCTTGGCCGCCGCGAGGTTGCGCGGTGCGAAGGGGAGCGGGACGCGGCGCGCGGAGGGAAGCAGGTGCTGCTCGCGCGGGGGTCCCTGCTGCGGGCGCTCGTCGAGGTCCAGGGGAACAACTACGGCCTGGCGGGGCAGCACCTCGGGGAGGCTCGCCGGCGCCTGAAGGCGGCCGAAGCCTCTCTGCCGCGCGCCGAGGCCACACGCGTCGCGGCGCTCTTCGAACAGCTGGCGGCGACGCACACCCTCGTGATGCGGCTCGATCCGATGGCTCGAACGCACCTCGATCGCAATCTGGCCGACGTGGAGCGTCTCCCGGGGGCGCGGTAGCGCGTGTCTTCCGACTGGGTCGCCGCTCCCGCCGCGTCGGAGCGGGAGGTCCCCGAGGAGGCGCGCCCCTCGCGCCCGGACGCGATGCTCGGGCACCTTCCCGAGCTTGCGCGCTACGTCCTCCACGCGGACAGCTGGCTGGCGATGGGGGTGCTCGCGCTCGTCATCAGCACCCTCGAGTGGCTCGGTAGTCTGCCGTGGGAGCTCTCGCGGGTCTGCGTGCTCCTGGCGCGCATCTCCTTCGCCACCTACTTCTACCTGGTGGCGCGCAAGGCCGCCGTGGGGGCGATGCGGCTGCCGATCCCGTCCGACTACCGGGACCTCTGGGACGAGCTGATCCACCCGCTGCTGCAGGGGGCGGTGATCGGCGCCTGGTTCTTCCTCCCGCTCGCCGCGTACGGCACCTTCATCACGGGGCTCGACGTGCTCTTCGAGCGCTACGACCTGCACCCGATGGAGGTGCTCCGGCGCCAGACCGTCGGCGCGTACCTGGCGATCGGCCTCGGGTTCGCCTATTTGCCGACAGGAATCGTGGCGGCCGTCGTGCGCCGGGAGGTGCTGCCGCTCTTCGACCCGAGCAGGGGATTTCGGCTCCTGGCGCCCGTCGGGGGGGCCTACGCGGTCACCTTCATCCTCCTCTGCGCGCTCACGGTGGTCGCCTTCGTCACCGACACGCTCGGGATCCTCCTGCAACGGGCCTTGCCCGTGCCGGTGGCCGGCGCGGTGCTTCGCCACTTCATCACGCTCTGGGTTCCCCTCGCGCAGGCCCGCCTGGTCGGCGCCTTCTGCTACGTCAACCGCGCGTGGCTCTCGCCGGCGTCGGCTCGACGGAACGAGCAGCGCGAGTAGGCCCCAGGCTACTCGAGCAGGTCGAGGATCTGTCGCGCCAGCTCTTTCTCATCGGGGTCGTCGCTGGTCTCGCGGATGAGCTTCAGGCGGCCGAGGAGGGCGCGCGCGCGCTTCGGTTTGTTGGCCTGCACGACCGGCAAGAGCTTCTCGAGCGCCTGCCGCTGGCGGTCCGCGTCCGGGTACTCGAGGATCTTCGTGAGGGCCTCCGCGTCCTCGGGAAGCGGGAACTCCGCCAGGTAGGCGTCGGCGGCCTTGGTGATCGCGTCTCGCCCCTCGGCGGCCACGAGCTGCCGCTCGAGGCGCACGCGACGCTCTTCGGTGGCGTCGATGGAGCCGGCGGTCGGGGCGACCTGCTCGACGAGCTCGCCGATCTTGCCGCTGTCGAAGAGCCTGTCCAGCGCCGCGCGATAGGACTTCTGCGTCCGGCCGCCGGTAGGACGTGCCGGGGAGGACTTCTCGTCGCGCCGGTGGGTGCTCTTGTCTCTCCCCTTGTCGATCTCGCGCCAGCTCTTCTTGGGACGGTCGTCGCTCATGGCTCCCCTCGCTACGCCCGCGTTCTATCCCGCCCTCCGACCGCTCGCAACCGAGGACTGGTGCCAAGGCCCTTCGGCAAACGTGGCTTCGCGTGCGATACTCCGTACATGGTCCGGTGGGCGCTGCTCGGGGCTCTGCTGCTCGGGGCCTGTTCGAAGGAGACTCCGGGGGGCACGGACGGCCAGGCGTGGCCCGATCTGGGGCACATCCCTCCGCGGCGCGATGCTCAGGCGCCGCCCCGGCAGGATCGCGGCGCCCCCGACGCGGCGCCCCCGTCCCCCGACCTGAAGCTCGTGGCCGACCGGAGCGGCGTCGACGCACGCCCTTGCAGCGCGACGGGCGTCACGACGGCCTGCGACCCGATCGCGGCCTCGGGGTGCTCGAGCGGCGTCTGCTATCTGGTGAAGGGCAAGGGGCCGGCGTGCGTCTGTCCGTCGGGGACGCTGGCGAGTGGACAGTCCTGCGTCTCGACCCTCGAGTGCCAGCCGGGCCACGGCTGCTCGGCCGGCGTGCCGACCCTCTGCCGCAGGCTCTGCGACGTGCGCGCCGCGAAGTGCGAGACGAACGAAGACTGCACCCCCGTGCAGTTCCATCCGTGGGGGCTGTGCCTGCCCAAGTAGCGGGCGCAGCTCAGCGCGGAAGCGCCTCAGCGCGGCAGCAGCTCCTCGAGGGCGGTGGAGAGCTGCGAGAGACTGGCGAGCACGCGCGCCGCCCCGGCCTCGAGAAAGCGCCGTTCCGAGGAGACGCCGCCGAGGACCCCCAGACCGTGCACCGGGTAGCTCGCCTCGCGGCCGAGCGCCGCGGCGGCCTGGAGGTCCGTCGCGGCGTCCCCCACCATCACCACACACGCCGGCTGCCCGTGAACGTTCGCCAGGTCCGCCACCGCGCGCCGCAGGGGCTCCGGATCGGGCTTCAGCGCCCGCGTCTCCCCGCGGCAGACCATCACGCGCGAGCGCGGGGCGTCGAGCCCGACCGCGCGCAGGGCGGCCTCGGCGCAGGGCCGGCCGTTGCTCGTGACGATGGCCCAGGGGAGCTCTCCCAGCGCGTCTAGGGCCGCGAGCGCACCGTCGCAGAGCCGGGCGGAGCGGGCGGCCACGGCCTCCACCTCGTCGAGCGCCTCCAGGATGGAAGGGTCCTGCGCGCCGAGAGCCGCCAGCGACGGGATGAGCATGCCGTGCGGAGGATTCAGCGCGTGCGCGCGGGCCAGCGCGACCAGCCGCTCGCGCGCGCGGTGCACCTCGGGGTCGCCCCAGCCGAGGTGCAGGATCGTTCCGTCGAGATCGAGCAGGATGAACGCGTCGCCCACGCAGAGGGCTATAGCACGCCTTGACCCACGAGCGGTGCGTCGTGTACGAGTCACTCTATGGAAGGGCCGCTCGCGCTGATCATGATCTTCGGGATGCCGGTCTTCATCGTCGGGATCACGCAGTACTTCAAGTTCAAGAGGCTGCGGCTCGAGCGGGAGACGGCGCAGCTCCCTGCGGCGGAGCGCCTGCGCCTCGAGGCGGCGGAGAAGGATCGCGCCCTGCTCGAACGACGGGTGCAGAACCTCGAGACGATCGTGACCTCGGTGGACCTCGAGCTCAACGCGCGGCTGAATCGCCTGGCCGCCGAACAGAGCCGCCTGGCGCTCGCGCCCCCCGTGCCGCGGGGAACCCACGCCGAGGTCGCGGCGGCGGAGGCCACGGCCAAGACCTCGCTCCTCGCGCACGAGGCCTCGAGCGGCGAGCTCCCGCTCGGGAGCGTGCTCCTCGGGCGCTTCCAGGTCGAGCGTACTCTCGGCCGCGGTGGGATGGGGGCTGTCTACCTCGCAACCGACCGTCAGATGGGCGAGCAGGTGGCGCTCAAGGTGATCGCGCGCAACCTGTCGGACGATCCGGCGGCGGCCGAGCGTTTTCGCCGCGAGGCCAGCTCCGCGCGCAAGGTGACGCATCCGAACGTGATCCGCATCCACGACCTCGGCGAGGCCGAAGGGCTGCTCTTCCTCTCGATGGAGTATTTCCCGGGGCTCACGCTGGCGGAGCTGCTCAGCCGCAGGCGCCACCTGCCGCTGGACGAGACGCGCGCGCTCGTGGGGCAGATCTGCGACGCGCTCGCCGCCGCGCACCAGGCGGGGGTGATTCACCGGGACCTGAAGCCGCAGAACGTGCTCGTGAACGAGCGCGGCGAGCTGCGCGTGATCGACTTCGGGCTGGCCAAGGCCTCCTTCTTCGCCGGCATGACGGCGACGGGACTCATCCTGGGCACGCCGGAATACATGGCGCCGGAGCAGGTGCGCGGTCAGCCCATGGACGCGCGAACGGATGTCTACGCCCTCGGCGCGATGACCTATCACCTGCTCTGCGGCCGGCCGCCCTTCGTGGCCGACTCGCCCATCGCCGTCGGCTTTCTGCACTGCAGCGAGGAGCCGCTGCCCCCCTCCACGCGTCGGACGGAGCTCCCCGCGGCGGTGGACGAGCCGGTCCTGCGCGCCCTGGCCAAGGATCCGGCGCGGCGCTTCGCGACGGTCCTCGAGTTCAAGCGCGCCTTCTGATTCTCCGTCGCCGCTGCGGTGCGGACGGCGAACCGAGGGTTTCTCGTGGCCCTTGACCGCTCGACGGTGAAGGCCGAAGATCGACCAACTTCTCGTCGGAGGATGCTCCCATGGCTCGGCTTCACGCCGCTCTGATAGCCCTTCCCGTGTGGCTCATGGTCGGGCCTTCGGCTGCGAATGCGGTACCTGCGCCGGCGACGGCTCCCGGCCCTGGGGCCGCCGCCCCCGCGACCCAGGGGACGGCCAAGAAGACCTACGGCAAGCGGTCGGTGGTGGGCCTCGAGATCGCGCCCGGCGTGGCCATCCCGTTCAAGAAGTATCTCGACTTCGGCGGCGGGAACGACACCTACACGATGGAGAACGGCGTCGGGGCGGGCTTCGCGCTCTGCCTGACGCTCAACCACTGGGAGTTCCGCTGGGCCTACACCTCGCTCAGCACGGGGCGGGTGAAAGGGCGCATACCGGACTCGGCGTTCTCCGCGATCCCCGAGGCCCTTCGCTCGGGCGTGAAGCAGGTCATCGACCTGGAAGCGCAGCAATCCCTGATCCTGCACCACGTGGGGATGGGCTACCGCTTCACCTTCGAGCCGACTGAGAGGTTCCGCATCGCCATCCCGGTGGGCTTCGGCATGGTGGTCGCGTCGCCGCCGGACTTCGGCGTGGTGAACTACAGCCTCTTCGGCTTCGGCGGGCAGGCGGGGGTGCTGGCGGAGTACACGCTCTTCAAGGTGCTCGCCCTCGGCGCGGACGCACGCTTCTCGATGTTCGTGACCGAGCCCGACGCGAACCTGGCCGCGGCGGGGATCGCCGCGACGCAGAACGTCTTCGACAACGCCATCGCCTGGCTCCCCATGCTCTTTCTGGGGATCCACGCGCGCGTCTACTACTAGGCCCGGGGAGGACGCTCATGCACGCCAGACGCTGGCTCGTCGGAATCGTGGCCGGACTTCTCCTCGCAACCCCGGGGCGCGCGTCGGCCGTGGACGTGGGGCTCGAGCTCACGCCCGGGGCGGGGATCCCGCTCGGCAACTTCCCCTACGGTGTGCCGCTCGGCTACGACGACGCCCCCGGGGAGGCCTTCCTGAAGGTGCCGGACAGCAGCTACAACATCTTGCTCAACCTCAAGCCGACGGTGAGCTTCAACCTGGGGCTCACGCTGATGATCAATAACTTCACGCTGCGGAGCGCGATCGCGGTGCAGAAGTGGTCCTCGGCCAGCTCGACGCGCTTCTCGGTGACGAAGGTAGCCGGGCAGAAGACCCCCGAGCTGGTGCAGAACCTCTACGTCGGCACCTGGGACACCGGGGCCATCGACATCAGCTCCGACTCCCCCACCTTCATCACCACGCGCTTCGCCCTCGGCTATCGCTGGTATCTGCTCGACACGCGGCTGCGTCCGTACGTCCCGGTGGGCTTCGGCATGGCCATGCTGATCATGGAGGGTGAGGCGAACTTCGGCCTGAACTTCTACACCGGCGCGGGGCTCGAATTTCGCGTGACCAAGCACCTGGACCTGGGCGTGGCCGCGCTCTACGAATGGGTGGGGATCTTCCTGCCGGAGAACTTCCAGGCGAGCGCCGCGCAGGGCAGCATCGCCAAGGCCGCGAGCTCCGGCAACAGCGTGTTCGAGGCCTTCATCCAGTCCTCGCACACGCTGCAGCTGGCGCTGACGTCGACCTACCGCTTCTGAGCGTCCTTCCAGAGCGAGTGCACCGCGTCCCAGTCCACCACGTTCCACCAGGCCTTGACGTAGTCGGGGCGGCGATTCTGGTAGTGCAGGTAGTAGGCGTGCTCCCAGACGTCCAGGCCGAGGACCGGGCGCATCCCCTCCATGAGCGGGCTGTCCTGGTTCGCCGTCGAGCACACCACCAGCTGGCCGGCCTTGTCGAGGGCGAGCCAGGCCCAGCCTGACCCGAAGCGGGTGAGCGCGGCCTGCGTGAACTTCTCCTGGAAGGCGTCGATCGACCCGAAGGTCTTGTCGATGGCCTGCGCGAGCTCGCCGCTCGGTCGGCCGCCCTTGTTGCGCCCCATCACGCTCCAGAAGAGGGTGTGGTTCGCGTGGCCGCCGCCGTTGTTGCGCACGACGGTGCGGACCTCTTCGGGCACGCTGGCCAGGTCGGTGATGATGGTCTCCGCGGTGAGCGTGGCGAGCTTGGGAGCCTTCTCCAGCGCGTTGTTCAGGTTCGTCACGTACGCCTGATGGTGCTTCGTGTAGTGGATCTCCATCGTGCGCGCGTCGATGTGGGGCTCGAGCGCGTCGTAGGCATACGGCAGCTTGGGGAGCTCGTGTTTCGCCATGGTCATCTCCTTGTCTTGCCCCTGCTTTCGCCCAGGGCCGTTGGACGGTTATGGGGCGGCTGTGCTTTGATGCGTGCCCGGCCAGGCTACGTCCGTCCCCCCGGGACAGCAACGGGCCCGGCCACCGCTCGGGCGAGGCACAACCCGACGTGACGGATTCATGAAGCGACGCGACATGTTGACGGGATCGGCGGCCGGCGCGCTCCCTTCGCTGCGGGGCGTTCATCCGGACCTGCTCCGCCCGGCGGTCGAGGAGCTGCATCGCTGGTACCTGCAGCAGGCCCGCGTGCTCCCCTGGCGCGCCACGCGGGACGCCTACGCGATCTGGATCTCCGAGGTGATGTTGCAGCAGACCCAGGTGCGGACGGTCGTTCCCTACTACGAACGGTGGCTTGCGGCGCTGCCGACCGTGCGGGCGCTGGCCGCCGCGGACGAGGTGGAGGTGCTGCGGCTCTGGGAGGGGCTCGGCTACTACAGCCGCGCGCGCAACCTGCACCGGGCCGCGCGCGAGCTGGTCGTGCGGTTCGACGGGAGCTTCCCGCGGGACCCCGACCAGTTGCGAACGTTGCCGGGAATAGGTCCCTACACCGTGGCGGCCGTGGCCAGCCTGGCCTTCGGCGCCCCCCTGGCCGTGGTGGACGCGAACGTGCGCCGGGTGCTGTCGCGACTCCTCGCGCTCGAGGAGGATCCGCGTCGCGCGCCCGTTGCGCGCCGCCTCGAGGCGCTCGCGCACGAACTCCTCGCGGACCACGACCCCTCGCGCCACAACCAGGCCATGATGGAGCTCGGCGCGCTCGTCTGTCTCCCCCGCACGCCTCGGTGCGAGCTCTGTCCGCTGCTCTCGGTGTGTGCCGCCGCGGCGACGGGCGAGCCCTCGCGCTTTCCGCCCACGCGA
This sequence comes from Deltaproteobacteria bacterium, assembly GCA_020848905.1. Lineage (NCBI taxonomy): Bacteria > Pseudomonadati > Myxococcota > Myxococcia > Deltaproteobacteria bacterium. The sequence goes on along the minus strand of JADLHG010000047.1, from coordinate 2,088 downwards.
CCGACGAAGGCGGTCCCGCACCAGGCGTTCGCCGTGGCGCTCGTACGCGACCGCGAGCGGCTGCTCCTCGAGCAACGCCCCTCGGGGGGCCTCCTCGCGGGGCTCTGGGACCTCCCGGGCTACGCGCTCGCCCTCGGCGAGGAGCCACCGGGGCGCCTCGCACAGACGCTGCGCGAGCTCTACGGCCTCCAGGTCGAGGTGGAGGAGTCGCTGCCGCCCGTGAAGCACGCCTACTCCCATCTCAAGGTGACCTTGCACGCCTTCCGGTGCCGGTTGCTCGGCCGCTCGAGTCGGGCGGCTGAGTCGGTGGCGACGCGCATCTGGGTGCGGCCCGAGGAGCTCGGCCAGCGCGCGATGCCGCGCGCCTGTCACAAGGTGCTCGAGGGGGCTGGGCTTGGGCCGCCGCGAGGACAGGTGGCGTAAGGTCCAGGTTACGTCATACCTTCGGCGGAGGATGGCGCACGCACGCGAGGAGGCAGGCCATGCTCGAGGGAGCCATTATTGGCGCGGTGGTGGGTGTTATCGTGTCGGTCGTCATGCTGCTCAAGCGCGGCAGCATCCGCAAGAAGGTGCTGGGGACGCTGCAGGCCCAGGGCCCGGCAGCTGCGCGCAGCCTCCTCGACCGGCGCATTCCCCCGACGAGGAAGATCGCCTTGCGGCAGATCCTGGACCAGCGGGAGCGGATGGCGGCCCTGACCATTTTCGGTGATGTGGCGGCCCTCGAGGAGGAGGTCGCTGCACACGGTGGGTCGCTCACCGCGGTGGTGCAGGTGAACGGCGTGGCGCTCCTCGGGGCGGCGCTCAGGAGCGCGGACGCGCGACCGGCGGCGGAGCGCCTCGTGGGGCTGGCCGAGCAGATCGAGCGCGAGGGAGGGATCACGATGGGTCTAGTGAAAAAGAAGACCCGCGCGCTGGCCACCCTCGCCATGGGCGTGACCGGCGTGCCGATTCCGACGGAGACGCGGTTGACCCTGGACGGCCTGGCGGGGGAGGGCGGCATGGTGCAGATCCTGATCTGGCAGGCGCTCGCGCGCGCCGTGGACGCGATGGGCCAGCGTGAGCAGGCGGCGAGTCTGCGGCGGAAGGTCGAGGAGTTGACGTCGGCCTTCGCGCAGCCGCCGGGTCACGCGGCGGCATGAGGTCCCCCGTCCGGCGGCGTGGCCCGGGGTGGGAGCGCGGGCTCGCGCTCCTGCTCCTTTCGCAGCTCGCCGTCGTCGGTGCCGCGGCGGCAGCGCCCGTCGCCGATGGAGGCGCCGCGCCGCAGGAGACCTTGCCCCGCTCCGGCTTCCACCTGCACCTTGCGACCGGGTGGGGGGCGGGCCCGTCCAGCGGCGGAGTGTTTCACGCCCTCGAGGTGGGCGGCACTCTCTCGCGCGCGCCCCTGACGCTGGGCTACGCGCACGTCTTCGTCTACAGCGACGGACTCACCGAGGGGCCGTCGGCCTCCGACCTCTTCGGCGGGCACTTCTTCTTCGCCAAGCTCCGGCTCTGGGTCCCCGAGGTCTCGGCCAAGGCCGGGCTCGGTCTCGGAGAGAACGTGGACCTCGTCGACGGCTTCCGCCCGCGCTTCGGCTTTGGCTGGTACTACGGCCTCGAGCTGCACGTCCCGGTCGGGCGTCGCACGGCGATCACGTTTGGCTGGACCGGCCTTCACGCCGTGACCGTGGACCGCGGCCACCAGGTGGCCTTCGTCGGGAGCGTCGGCTTCAGTCTGTTCTGAGGAGCGGGTGCGCCGGGGTCAACGTGAGCGTGGTCAGGTGCCTGGTACCGCGCTCGTAGGGATCAGTCCCCGGAGCCTCCAGCCGGTCTTGAGCAGCCAGGTCCGTGGTTTGAGCACGGGCGGGTCTCCGTCGGGGGGGATCGGCACAAGGTCCTTCCACCCGGTGAAGTAGCGCGCCGAGCTGCACGCGTCGAGGTCGCGCCGCGGCACCCACCTGCCGCGTGCACGTTCGTGCTTTCGTCGATTTTGAAGCACAAACACGTCACAATGCGCGTCGTACCGAGGTGCGGGTCGTCCACTATCGGTGGCATCCGCTGCACGGCCGCGAGGTTCTGGTCTGCGTCGACGAGCGCTTCCCCGGTGCGCTT
>JADLHG010000046.1 GCA_020848905.1 Deltaproteobacteria bacterium | reverse complement strand
GCGGCCCACCGTGCGGTTCAGTGCGTGCGCCAGCCGGATCGCCAGCGCACGCAGCCCTCGCATGAGCACGTCCCGGTCCTTGGCCTCCGTCACGAGGTGCAGGTGGTTCTTCTGGATCGAGTAATGCGCGAGGTTCATCCCGAACCGCCCCGCCGACTTCACGAACGCCCTCTCGATCGCCCGGAGCTGCTTCTTGCTCCGGAGGTTCGGCAGCCCCTCGACGACCTTCATGGTCACATGCACCGGAAACCGGCTCGCGAGGAGCGGTCGCGTCCGATGCGGCAGTCCGCTTCCCGGCTGCTTCTTCCGCCCCGCACCGTCACGCTTCCCGCCCCACCGCCCCGCATCCCGCATAGGCAACGGAAGCTGCGTCGCAGAACCCGCCGGCAGACGCGTGCCCGAATGCCTGTCACCGCCCGAGGAGGATTTGCGTTTGCGTGCCAATATGAATAGGGCTAATACTAGCAAAGCGCTGGTCTGACGTCAAGCGATCTCCTTGCACAAACACAGAAACCAGTCAAACAAGAGAAGAAGCAAGCACGAACACCCCCTCCTCGCCGCACCGATCCTTCCCCGCCGCCCGCATGCGCCCACGACCGCCCGCTCTTGCGCGCCACCTCCCGTCGTTAGCCATCCTCCCCGGCGCTCGCCCCCCTCCTACGTCCCCTTCGCGACCTCGGCGAGCCGCGCGCGAAACCAGAGGTGCGCGGGATCTCGGTGCTGACGCTCGTGCCAGAGCTGGGCGAGGGTGAAACCGCCCAGCGGCAGCGGCACGGGGCGGAGCACGAGTGGCAGGAGCCTGGCGTAGGCCTTGGCGATCCGGGTCGGAGCGGTCCAGGCCAGGTCGGAGTGGGCCACGACGTGGGGCGCGACGAGGAACTGGGAGACGGTGAGCGTCACCCGCCGCGTGCGGCCGAGCTCCGCCAGGCTGGAGTCGACGAGACCGCCGGGAGCCCCTCGGGGCGCCACGAGGAGGTGCGGCAGGGCGCAGAAGCGGTCGAGGGTCAGCCGCCTGCGTGCCGCGGGGTGTCCCTTGCGGAGCACGCAGACGAAGCGTTCCTCGAAGAGCGCCTGCCGGTAGAGGCCAGGGCGGTCCGGACCGGGGAGGGCCAGCGCGAGGTCCAGCTCCCCCTCGGCGAGGAGTCGTTCGGTTTCCTCGGCCGGGACCGGGCGGACGAGCACGGAGATCCCCGGCGCACCTCGCGCCAGCGCGCCCAGGAGCGGCGGGAGCAAGGTCACCTGGGCCAGGTCGGTGGCGGCGAGGGTGAAGCGACGGTGACTCGCGGCGGGGTCGAAGGGGGGCGGCTCCGACAGGGTTCGGCGGAGCACCTGGAGCGCGAGGGCCAGCGGCGCGCCCATGGCCTCGGCGCGCGCAGTGGGACGAAGCCCCTGCGGACCTCTGACGAAGAGGGGGTCCCCGAAGAGCTCGCGCAGGCGGCGCAGGGCGTGACTGGCGGCGGGCTGACTGAGACCGAGGGAGGCGGCGGCGCGCGTGACGCTGCGCTCGGCGAAGAGCGCCTCGAGCACGAGCAGCAGATTCAGATCGACGGACCTTAGATTCATATGGTGCATGAAGACTATAACATCCATCGATTGTACTTATGAAGGGCTCCGGGCCATCGTTCTCACGAACAGGGGCGCCGGGCCGCACATCGCGCGTGGCCCGCGAAGGATTCGGATCGAGACCGAGATCGAGACCAAGGAGGAGAGACCATGTACGCAATTGCCGGGGTGTCGGGACGTACGGGGGCGGCGGCGGCCGAGGCGCTGCTGGCGGCGAAGCAGTCGGTGCGGGTCATCGTGCGCGACGCTCGCAAGGGCGATCCCTGGCGCGCCAGGGGTGCGGAGGTGGCGGTGGCCTCGTTCGAGGACACGGCCGGTCTGGCGCAGGCGCTTCGCGGCGCGAAGGGCGCCTACCTGCTGCTACCGCCCTTCGCGTTCGGCGACACGGGGCTGAAGGAGCGGCGCATGCAGCTCGGACGGTCGATCGTCGAGGCGGTGAGCCAGGCGCGGCCAGGGCACGTGGTGCTGCTCTCGTCCATCGGCGCGGAGCAGCTCTCGGGGACGGGCCCCGTGGCGGCGCTGCATCCGATCGAGGAGGGCCTGCGCGCCTCGGGCTTGCCGAGCACCTTCCTGCGCGCGGCCTATTTCATGGAGAACTGGGGCGCGAGCATCCAGAGCGTCATGGACCAGGGGACGCTCTACAACGGGCTCGTCGCGGACAAGCGCATTCCGATGATCGCCACGCGGGACATCGGCGCGCAGGCGGCGAAAGCCCTGCTCGAGCCGACGAGCAAGCCGGGGCGCGTGGTGGAGCTCGCCGGGCCAACGGACTACTCCTTGAACGAGGTGGCCGCGACCTTCGGACGCATCCTCGGGAAGCCGGTAAGCGCGGTGCAGGTCCCGATCCCCGCCATGGAGGCCGGCTTGCAGCAGATGGGGGCGTCGGCCGAGGTGGCGGCGCTCTACGGGGAGATGGTACAGGGCGTGAACGTGGGGCACGTGAAGTGGCAGGGCGGGGGGGCTACCTTCGTGCGCGGGGCTACACCCCTCGAGGCCGTGCTGCGCCAGCTGCTCGGCAAGTAGGGGTCGAGCGCTACTTGTTCACGTACGAGTAGCGGATCAGCATCTGGTTGGCCTTCATGTAGTGCCCCGAGCGCAGGGCCACGAGGCCGCTCGTCTCGCCGCGCCACTTGGCGTAGTAGCTCTTGCCCCCCACGGTGCCGAAGAAGAAGGGGTTCTCGGCCGCGTGGCCGGCCATGTCCCCCGAGGCGTCCACCGAGATGAAGCGAAAGAGCCGGCTCACCTCGAACTGGTTGTTCTTCACGCGCACGAAGCGCACCTCGGAGATCTTGTAGAGGTCGTTCTTCGAGAGCGCGGTCCAGACGTCGTCGCAGCCGCCGCACCGCTGGAGCGCCTCCTTCATCTGCGTCGGGTAGCAGGCCAGCCGGTAGACGAACTGGATGGCCATCAGGTCGTAGTTCGTGGGCTCGTCGCGGGAGTAGTGCGTGGCGGTGGCGGGGATGAAGTCCTTCGGGTTGAAACGCCGATAGGGCGCGGCGCGATCGCTCTGCGGGTTGAAGCCGCCGAAGAGCTCCCAGTTGGTGCGCGTCGTGGTGCGCTCGAGGCTGGTCGGGTTGAAGTCGAAGTAGTTGTGCAAGGTCGCGTCGGCGAGACCGGCGGGTGGCGGATAGAAGGCGATGCGCTCGGGGTGCTGCGGCGTGAGAATGGCGGGGTCCACGTGCCAGCCCCAGCCCGCCTCGTTCTGGGGGATCTTCGAGCCGAAGGTCTGGTCGTAGATCTCCTTGGCCTTGGCCAGATTGCCGAGCTTGGCGGTGGAGCAGTTGACCTGCGCCGGGCCCGGGTCGGGGATCGTGACCTGCACCGCGCTGTCGCTCTTCGCGGGACCGCCCTCGAGGCGCTGGGCCAGGGTGTCGGGCCGCGCCGGCCCACCGTCGGAGCGAGGTCCGGACGGTCCGTCGCGCCGGGTCGCATCGAAGGTCCCCACCGCGGCGTCGTCGATCGGGACGAGCGGGCCAGCCTCGGAGAGCTCCCCGCCGTCTCCCGCGGGGCGGTTGCTCGTCGCGAGACAGCCGGTGTGCGCCAGAAGAAACGCTCCGAGAAGGAGGGCTACCCACCCCGAGGCGCGCTGCATCCGGTCAGTGTAGCACGCGCCGTCGCGGGCCTTGTTGCGGGCTGCCGGCCTACTGCGCGGGCGACGCGGCCGGGTACGGGACGGTGCGGTTCAGGTGGCGCGCCAGGTCAGAGACGAGCTCGGGCGAGGCGATATACGCGAGCTCTCCTCGGCCGGCGGCGAGGCTCAGGGCCTCCCGGAGGGCCATGCACTGGGCCGTGCGGTTCAAGATGTCGTCCACGCGAGACAGCAGCAGGCCCGTTCCGATCAGTGTGAGCCCGCCGATGCCGGCCGCCTTGGCGATCGGCCCGTCGGAGATCGAAGAGACGAGACTCAGGGCGAGCCCGGCCCAGGAGGCCGAGAGCACCTGCGCGTCCCACGTTCGGTGGGGCCGCCGGAGCATGTAGCGTTCGTGGACCTCGGGGTAGCTCTGTACGATACGGTCGAACTCCCCCTCGAGGCGCTCGTGCTGGAGCCGCCGGGCGAGGCGGTCGCGCGTGTGTTTCTCGTTCGTCAGGAGGAGCTTGGCTTGAACGGCATAGGTCAGGCGCGTCCAGGGCGCGACGACCCGGTCGATCCGTCGCGTGGGCAGCCGCTCGCGCGTCGCGCCGTCTGCCGGAGCGCGCGGGGGAGTCGAGGGGTCCTCGCTCGCGCGCACCACCGACGGGGCCCCGCCGAGGAGCAGGAGCGTGCCCGCCGCAATGAGCCGGGAGGCTGGTCGAGTCGCGAGTCGCATGGGTCGTGGTTGCGCCCGCGTCTGAGCAAGGCGCATGCCACGCCGGATCTCGGCGCGCCGCCTGGATCCTCGAGCACTTGTATCGCCGCGGTCGCGGTCCGACCTGTTTAATTTCGGTGCCCTAGCCCTCTGCCTGGCCTAGAAGCGGAGGGGGTCCCTCGAAGGCGGGATCAGCGACGAAACACTGCCGAGGGGACGAGCACGAGGCTCGCATTTTCGCCGTCGCGCCAGGTGGGGTTGAACTGGCGCCGCGTGATGAGCACGTCGATCCCCGAGGCCGCGCGCTGCTCGAGCGGGTAGAGCGTGGACGAGAACCAGGGGTAGCTGTTGAAGCGCATCGTGTTCTTGATCGCGAGCTCGTAGCCCTGCAGGCGCAGGACGGTGTTCAGCTCGTTGAGCTGGCTGAGCGCCTGCGGGGCGTCCACTCCCTCGAGGTTCACGCGGTAGAGCAGCACGTTCGAGATGTCGGAGAGAAGCTGGAGGTGCCTCCGACCGAGGCGCAGCTCCCGCGTTCCGCGAGAGAGATTTCCGCGCGGGTCGACCACGTCCACGAGCTGCGCCTTGATCGCGTCGGTCACGTGAACGCGGTCGCTCCACGTCGCGCGACCGGCCACGCGGTCCAGGTAGCCGGCGGCCTCGGCGGTCAGGCGTCCGCCCGTGCCCAGGGAGAGGCCACGAAAGGCGGCGTGCAACGACCGGCCGAGCTGGCGCCGCGCGCCGAGGCTGTCGAGGCCCGTGGCGAGCTGGCGAAAGATCGTGCGGTAGTCCTCTTTCAGAACCTTGGGCAGGGGCGAGGCGGCGTGGGCCGGACCGCCGAGGAGTGCTCCCAGGAGAAGCAGGGTCGTGGTGGGGCGCAGCATGGGTGCTCCGGGTGCGAAGACGTGTCCGGCGAGAGACCGATGCAGGGCGCGTGCCGCGGAGTGAAGTGGGCATCGTGCGCGGATGGGGGTGGGATTTCGCCGGTCTGGCGCCACGGCCGCCGGCCAATCGTTCGGCCATGGCGGGCCTCGGTCGCCCACGCCGGGTTGCGCCGTCCGTCTGCCGCGCGTCGTCGACGGTGGGCCCTTACAGGCACTGCCGCAGGTTTGCGAGGCTCGCCATCCCCCAGTCGAACCCCGCGCGCGGGCAGTCGACGTAGGCCACGGCTCCCGGCGGGGGCGGCGTCTTGCGCAGGATCTGGAAGGCGTGGGGCGTTCCGTTCACCGCCGGGTCGCAGCCCCTGTTCGATGGTCCCGCGGGGCGCGAGACGAAGCGCCAGCAGGGGCAGGTGGCGCCGCAATCGGTGCGGCTCGGCTCGTCGAAGAGAGCCTTCGGGCACTGCGGGATCTCGACGCCGCGCGTCTCGGCGTCGGGCGGCCCCTCGAATTCCGCGACGGTGCAGCGGACCCGGTCCAGGCAGCTCGCCTGGCAGATCACGAGCGCCCCCTCGCTGTTGGTGCCGATCAGGTCCCCCTTCGCGCAGGCCAGGCCTCCTCCGGTGGTGACCAGCGGAGCGTCCACACACTCGGCGCGCACCTTGCGTGCGATCCGCGTCCCGAGCTGCTCGAGGAGCGGCCGGAAGTCCTGCTCGCACATGGAGTGAAAGAGGGCGTCGGCCTCGAGGCGCGGGTCTCTCTTCAGCACCGCGGCGAGGCGAATCGCGGGCTGGGCGATGGCGGTATTCGAGACGAAGCAGCTCGGCGCGAGCACCGGCGTGCCATCGAGGTGCTTCACCGCGACGGGCGTAGGGGGGCCCGCGATGGCTACGAGGATGAGCTGCCCGGCGGGCTTGAGTGCCTTGAAGAAGGCAACGTAGTCCTCGACCCTGTAGAGGTGGGTCCCGGCCGGGACGCACCGCGCGCGGGGACCTTCCGCCTGGCGATCGTTCACGTCGCAGCGGATGCCGAACTCGAAGCAGCGGAAGGAGCCGAGCGGTCCGAGCGGGTCGGTCAGCCCCTGGTGCGCCGGGTCGAAGAGGGTGGGGTCCTTGGTCGAGCAGTCGTCCTCGTCGGTGAAGAAGACCACCGCGAGGAGCGCGTCCTGGCGCACAAAGCCCGGGTTCCGCTTCAGCTTCGGGTCGAGCGCGCGGCGCGCGGCCTCGAGGGGCTGCTCGAAGCCGCAGCCGCCGGTCCCGAGGCGCGCGATGCAGGCGAAGGCCTGCTCGAGCTGCTCGCGCGGAGTACCCCTCCCGCCCTTGACGTTCGTGCGGCCATTCGCGTGGCTCAGAAACGGGTCGAGCGGAAAGGGGCACCCCGCGGCACCCCGTGGTCGCTGCTGGAGGAGACCCTCATCGCCGCCCGGCCTCTCGCAGGTGGGCAGCCCGTAGCTGCCCGCGCCCAGGTCCGTGCTCACGACCCCGAGGTGCAGGTCCGGCAGCCCGTGGTCGAGCTCGGGGTGCTCGAGCGTCTTCAGCAAGGTGGGGAAGGCGGCCACGAGCGCCTCCTGCGCGTCTCCCATGCCGTCCGAGTTGTCGATCACGAAGAGCACGTCCACCGGCTTGCCGGAGCCCTGCGGGAAGGCCTGGCCGGAGGGGGGGATCCAGTAGCGCCGGATACCTCCGTCGCTCGCGGCGGGCGCGCCCGTGCAGCCGTGCAGCCCGAGCGTCAGCGCCGCCGTCAGTCCGAGCGCGAGCGTTAGACGCACCCCGATCGTCGCCGTGGTCATGTGCGATTCCCCCCTCGAGAGGCATTCTACCGCAGCGACGGCTCGTCGAGGGCGCTTCGCACCTTGCGCGTCAGCTCCGCCGCGCCGAAGGGCTTGCCGAGGAAGGTGGTGCCCGGCGTGCGCACGCCGTGGGAGGCGATGGCCTCGTCGGGGTAGCCCGACATGTAGAGCACCCGCAGGCCGGGCTTGAGGAGCCCGAGCCGTTCGGCGAGCTGCTTGCCGCTCATCTGCGGCATGACCACGTCGGTCAGGAGGAGGTGGATCGGACCCGGATGCTGCTCGCAGGCGAGAAGCGCCTCGCCCCCGTTCGCCGCGCTGAGCACGCGGTAGCCCGCGGCCTGCAGGATGCGGGTGACCAGGTTCCGGACCGGCTCCTCGTCCTCCACCACGAGGAGGGTCTCCGAGCCTCCTCTCGGCCGCTCCGCGACGGGAGGGGCCGCTGCGGGGGAAGGGGCGCCGGTCACCCGAGGCAGGTAGATGTCGAAGACCGTGCCTCGGCCCGGCTCCGAGGAGGCCCAGACGGTGCCGCCGCTCTGCTTCACGATCCCGTAGACGGTGGAGAGGCCGAGCCCGGTCCCCTTGTCCTTCTCCTTGGTGGTGAAGAAGGGCTCGAAGATGCGCTGCCGCGTGGCCTCGTCCATGCCGCAGCCGGTGTCGCAGATGGTGAGTCGAACGTAGGGTCCGGGCCGCACCCCCACGTGTCGCGCGGCGTAGTCGCCGTCCAGCTCGACGTTCGCGGTCTCCAGGGTCAGCGTCCCGCCGGTAGGCATCGCGTCTCGCGCGTTGACCACCAGGTTCATGATCACTTGCTCGACCTGTCCCGGGTCGACCTTCACGTACCCGAGGTCCGGCGCGAGAGAGAGGACGAGCTGGATGTCCTCGCCGATCAGGCGACGCAGCATCTTCTCGAGGTCGGTGGCCACGCGGTTCAGCTCGACCACCTGGGGCTCGAGCACCTGGCGGCGGCTGAAGGCCAGCAGCTGACGCGTGAGCGTGGCTGCCCGCTCGGCGGCCCCCCGGATCTCCTCGAGGTCGGTGCGGAGCGGGTCCTCCTCGCGGAGGGCGTGGCTTGCGAAGTCCGCGTAGCCGAGGATCACGGAGAGGAGGTTGTTGAAGTCGTGCGCCATCCCGCCCGCGAGCCGTCCCACCGCCTCCATCTTCTGCGCGGTCTGGAGCTGCTCGGTGAGGCTGGCGCGCTCGTGCTCGTGGCGTTTGCTCTCGGTGACGTCCTGGGCCGTCCCGGCCATGTGGCTCGGTCGGCCGTCGGCGTCGTGAAAGAGGTCCCCGCGCCCGCTGACGTAGCGCACGCTGCCGTCGGGCCAGATCACGCGAAAGGTGGCCTCTCCGGGCCGCTCGCCGGCCATGCAGGCCCGGATCCAGCTCTGCATCGCGCTCCGGTCCTCGGGATGGGCAAGCCGCATCAGCCCTTCGATGCTCGGCACGAACGTGGCCGGCGTGACCCCGAAGACGCGATACGTCTCCTCCGACCAGGTGAGGCGATCCTGCAGGTCATACACCCAGCTGCCCACCTTCGCCACGGCCTGGGCCTGCCGCAGAGTGGCTTCGCTCTCGCGCAGCGCCCGGAGCGACTGTCGGCGCTCCGTCACGTCCTCCACGACGGACATGACGTAGTCCACCTCCCCGGAGGGGGTGCGGGCCACAGAGGCAGTCACGCCGAGCCAGATCGTCGCTCCATCCTTCCGACGGACGCGCCGCTCCGTGGACGAGGCGCGGAGCCCACCGGAGAGCAGCCTCCCCATCGCCTCCAGGTCGGCGTCGTGATCCTCCGGCAGGGTGAAGTCGGCGAAGGGCCTGCCAACCATTTCATCGGGCGCGTAGCCCAGCATGTCGCAGAGCTTCTGGTTCACGCGCAGCCAGTGCCCGCTCGGCGAAAGCTGCACCATGCCCACGGCGGCCTGCTCGAAGGCGGCGCGGAAGCGGGCCTCGGCGCGCTTCCGTGCCGTGATGTCGATCGACAAGATCAACAGCCCCTCGGGCACGGGCGCCAGGCGCGCGTCGAACCAGGTCCGGCTTCCGTCGGGGAAGACGAACTCCTCGTCAATCTGCCCGGGAGCGCGCTCCTCCATGCAGCGGCGGACGGTGGCGAACATGGCCGTGGTCTCCAGGCCGGGGAAGACCTCGAACATCGTCCGGCCGAGGACCTGCTCCTTGGTGGTCTGGCCGTACCGCGCCGCCGCGTCGTTGACGTAGAGGTACCGGTACTCCGGGGAGAGGATGACGCAGCCCTCGAGGAGCTGGTCGAGGATCTCTCGCGCTGGTCGCTCTGGCGTGCCCACCGATGGTCCTCCTCCGACGCGGCGCCTATTTTGTGACCATTTTGCGGGGCCGGCAATCCCGGCGTCGCGCCATCCCGGCGTCGCGCCGCACCCACGCGGGCCTCGCTCGCCGTCTACAGTCGAATGACCTGACCCGCCTGGGTCACGACCCGCTCGAGGCGGGACCAGAGCCGGGAGAAGAGTGCGGCGTCGAAGCGCGGCAGGGGTTTCAGTCCGTCGGGCGTGGCGGCGTAGAGCACCCCGTCGCGCGCGAGGCGTGCGAGGAGCTCGAAGCCGAGGGCCGTGCGGCCACCGTCCTTCGCGTCCCGCTTGGCCTCGGCGCGGCGGGCGAGCTCGGCGAGCGGCAGCTCGGGCTCGTCGAAGCGCTGCCCCTTGAGAAAGTTGAGGATGCGCGTCGCGACGAAGAGGGTGTAGAGCGCCTCGCGCGGCACCTCGGGGGATTCGATGGCCATCGCGCTCAGCCGGGCGCGCACGAGGTCGGCCTCGCTCTGCGGGGGCAGCGCGGCCGCGATGGGCGAGCCGGGCGTGAGGTAGAAGGGGGAGGCCCCGAGGAGCACGGGGAGGCGCGCGAGAAAGGCCAGCGTCTGGAGCATCGACTCCGGGCTCTCGCCGGGCAGCCCGAGGATCTGGTAGGCCACCAGGCCGAAGCCGAGCGCGTGCGCCCGCTCCACCACGCGCACCAGCTTGTACGCCGTGTGGGGGCGCTTGGTGCTCTCGCGCACTGCGGTGTCCGAGGAGACGAGCGAGAGGTTGAGCTGCGAAAAGCCCGCGCGCCGGAGCAGCTCGAGGAGCTCGTCATCGAGGCTCAGGTACGAGATGCCGTTCATGGCGCAGAGCTCGAGCTCTCCCGGCGGAAAGGAGTCGATGAGCCGTCGACAGAGCTCCTTCATCTCGTCGAGGTAGAAGGTGAGATTGTCGTCCTCGAAGTCGATGGCCCGGTAGCCCTGCGCGTGCCGCAGGCGAAGCTCCTCCAGCACGTGCTCGACGGAGCGACGGCGATAGTGCGGGCCGAAGGTGGTGTGCACCGAGCAGAAGCTGCAGCGGTGCGGGCAGCTCCGCGAGGTGAGCAGAAAACAGAGCGGCCGGCCGCCCAGCCGGTAGCGCGCGAGGGGCAGCTCCGAGAGGTCGGGCACGGGGAGCGCGTCGAGCGGTAGGCCCTCGCCGAGCGCGTTCAGCACCGGGACGCCTTCGCGCTTGAAGCCGAGGGAGGGGACGCGCTCGAGCGGGGAGCCGTCGCGGAGCGCGCGGAGGAGCTCGACGACCGGTCCCTCTCCCTCGCCGCGGATCACGTAGTCCACCGCGGAGTGGCGCAGCATCGGCTCGGGCGTGGCCGAGACGTGCGCTCCCCCGACGAGGATCCGGGTCTCGGGCCGGCGCGCCTTGATCGCCTCCGCGGCGCGCAGGGTCTCACGATAATAGGGGGTGAACAGGCACGAGATGCCCACCAGGTCGGGGGCCTCGGCGGCCACGGTCTCGCCGAGCGCGTCGAAGCTCGCGCCAAAGTGGTAGTAGGCGTGAAAGGTCGAAAACGGGCTCCGGTCGGGGTAGGGGTAGTAGTCGCGCAGGTAGGCGAGCTCCGCCGGCAGCGGGATCGTGCGGCGGCCGTGGCCGTGGTGGAAGTCGTGGAGCGTGACCTGCACCTCGGGGAGCGCGCGGGCCACGGCGGCCTTCAGATAGGCGAGCCCGAGGGGCTGAAGGCGCACGTCGGTCTGGTAGAAGTCCTGGACGGGCGGCTGCAGCAGCAGCAGGCGGCGCACGAGCGTAGGACTCCCCACCGCGTCCTACCTGCAGCGCAGCGTGAGCACGAGCCGGGGGCGCTGCGCCGCGACCGCATGCTCCTTGGCCGAGAACCAGAAATGGAAGCCCGTGGCGGTTCGCAGGATGAGCCCGGCGTTCGGGGCCCCGCTGCCGCGCCAGCTCTCCACGAGCGCGGGCCGCAGGCGCCAGCGGTAGACCGTGTCGGCCTGGATGAAGCCGCTCACGTCGCTCTCGCCGGCGAGACGGTAGTCGATCCCCGGCAGGAAGAGGCCCGCCGCGCCCGCCCACGGTCGCCTGCGCCCCTCGTCGAGGAAGCTCCAGGTCGCGTCACCCGCGCCGCCCGGCTGGTCGCGCCTACTGCCCTCGCGCCAGAGGCTGTTGCCGGTCAGGACCTCGTACAGGGTGATCCAGATCGGCGCGTTCTGTTCGGGGAGGCGCAGCTCGGAGTAGAGCTCGAGCGTGGCCGTGTCGACCGCCGTGTCCCCGGGCAGTCCCGCCGGGTCGAAGCGAAAGAGCATGGGGCTGTTGAAGTGGATCTGCAGCGTGCCGTCGCGGCCGTAGTTGTGACCCGGCCACGACGAATCGAGCCGCGTGTCGTCCACGGGGGCGAGCACCACCGTCGTCGGGCCGGTGCACGCGCCGGCTTCCCGGCCGTCCCACCGCGCCGGGCCGTCGTGCGCCCCGTCGGCAGAGAGCCCATCGGTCGCGCCGTCCCGTGGAGGCGTCGCCGTGCCGTCGCGCGCGCTGTCGAAGCCGAGCCGCGTGCAGGCCATGGGCGAGCCGCAGAAGAGCGCGATCACGAGCGCTCGATACCGCCTCGGTGGGCTGCGCCGCACCGTCCCGCCCGCGAGGGTCAAGGCATCGGCACCGTCGCCATGAGGGGCACGTGATCCGACGCCTTGAGCGACTGCAGCACCTGGTGCGCCGCGGGGGTCAGGCCCTTGCCGAAGAGCCAGTCCAGGCGCTGGCCGACCACGCCGTAGCCGAGCTCGGTCCAGCTATTGAAGGTGGGAAGCAGGTCGGCCCAGCCGGCCGCGAAGAGATCTTCGATGACCTTCTCCGCCGCCGGGGCCTTGTTGCACGCCGCGATCGCCGGGTTGCAGGTGAAGGTGTTGAAGTCGCCCCCGAGGAGCTGGAGCGCGGGCCGTCCTGGCTGCGTGGCGTCGGCGCGTACCTCGGCCCCTTGCGCCGCGCGTCCGTTGCCCGTCAGGTCGCGGTGGCAGAAGTGCGCGCTGTAGGCCCGCAGCCGCTTCCCGCCGATCGCGAGGTCGGCCCCGAGCGTGATGCGCCCGCCGTAGTCCTGCCGATCCTTCCAGTAGTCGAAGAGCGGCGCGTGTCGGAGCTGCGTCACGTTGCCGATGGGGTACTTGCTCAGGATGGCCACGCCGTGCTCGCCTCCCTCGGTGGCCTTCAGTCGGCGGTCCCACTCCACCGCGAAGACGTAGTTGAGCTTGAGATTCTGCGCGAGGTGGCGGGCCAGGTTGAGCTTCTGCGGCACGCTCGCCAGGTCGTTGCGCGGCGACTCCTGCAGGAAGATCACGTGCGCGCCCTTCAGCGCCACCTCGTCCCGCAGCGCCTTCAACACCTCGTCGCTCTTCTTGCCGTACTCCACGTTCCAGGTGACGACCTTCAGCGCGCTGGGCGCCACGCGCGGGTCGGCGTCCGAGAGCGTATCGGCCTCCACCTCGCATGGAGGTCGCGCCGGGTCCCCGCCCTTCGCGAGGTAGTCGGCGGCGATGGTGCAGAGGTAGCCGGCGGGCAGGTTCTGCGGCTGCGGGACGAAGCCCGCCGGGAGCGCGCCGTCCTGCGAGGCCGCGCCGTCGCGGGAGGCTCCGCGGTCCAGGGTTCCGGCGTCGCTGCGCCCCGCCTCGCCGCCCAGACCGTCGGGGAGACGCACCCCGCTGTCCCCGGACACCCCGCCGTCGGGGACCAGCGTCGTGCGGTTGTCACACCCTGCCGCGAGAGCGAGGAGGAGCACCATCCCGCGAGGTCGCCCGAGCATGGAGCCCACCTCTAGAGAAACGGGTTTGCGCCGACGGAGTGATCGGTCACGTCCTCGACGGCGACGATCTCCGGGAAGACCTCGCGGATGGTGCGTTCCACCCCGGCCTTGAGCGTGAGCATCGAGGCCGCGCAGCCGTGGCAGCCCCCCTCCATCGTCACGAGCACGCGCTGATCCTTCACCTCTACCAGGTTGATGTAGCCGCCGTGCATGGCCACCTGGGGGTTGATCCGCTCGTCGAGGAGCGACTGGATCTGTGCGCGCAACGCGTCCTCGGGAGAGAGGGGTGCGCTGCGCAGCTCGTCGCGACCGCGATCGCGATCGCGCGCGTCGGGCGCCTGGCCCGGCTCGTCGCCCGCGCCGCGTGAGGGGTCCCACGCCGTGGTTGCCGTCGCCGCCGAACCGCGGATGAACGACGCGACGCGCTCCGGGGCTCCCAGTGCGCCGACGAGCTCGCCCGCCCGCGCCCGCGCCTTCGTCACGCGGGCCCGCGCTTCGTCCGCGTGCGCCTTCGCCGCTCCGAGCAGATTCTTCGCTTTGCGCAGCATGCTCCGTCCCTCCCTCGCAGGGCTATATACCATAGGAAGGGGGCGCGAGAAGGGGCCCTGGGGCCTCGCACCAGGCCGAGCCGGGCCCTGACCTAGCGCGCGACGGCGCGAGCGGCGTAGCTCGCTTCGAGCTGGGCGCGCTGCGCGGCCGTCACCTTCACGTGGCGACCGGTGCCGAAGCGGACCCAGGTGGTGCTCGAGGAGGGACGTCCCTTGACGAGCCCCTGCGCGCCCGAGAACTTCTCTCGCTCGAGGCCGCGAGCGTCGTAGGTGACGATGTGGAAGGGCTCGCCCTTGGCGAACGCGAGGCGGGCCTTGAGCGGCAGGAACGCGAGGCCGCCGCGGCCGGCGAGCACGCCGAGCTGCGCGAGGAGGCCCGCCACGGGCAGCGCCTTCGTCATCGCGAAGGTCGTCCCGTATTCGATCGCCGCGAGAGCCATGCCTTCGGGGTTGAAGGCCTCGTGCTCTGCCGCGCCGTAGCGGTGGGGCACGCCGTTGCCCATGTCGACGTCCACGTTGACTCGCTCCACCGGGTGGGCGATGGCGTAGGTGAAGATGGGGGTGGGGCCGGCGCCATTTCCGGCCTCGGGCAGCGCTACCACGCTCACCCCCGGTTTGACGCCGAGGTATTCCACGCGGTGCGTGTCGTAGGGAAAGAGGGCGAGGGCGAGGCCCTTCATGCGCTTGGCCGTGCTCTCCACGCGCGAGTAGACCCAGGTGTGGCCCGTCGAGACGAAGCGACCGGCGTGCGTCGCGAACGAGGCCTCGAGAGCGCCGAGGTAGGACGTGGCCTTCACCGTCGGGTGCGTCTCTCCCTGGACCGTGACGGCGAAGGTCTCCCGGCTGCGCCGGAGGGCGTCATCGAGACTCGCGCGCACGACGGGCGGAAGCTGGCCGCGAGCGATCAGCATCGTGAGGGCTTGATCGGTGATCTGCTGGGCGAGCTCGCCCTGCGGCAGCGTCTTGGTGGGCGGCGCGGCGGGAGCGGAGGGGGTCGCGAGCGCCGAGGACGCGACGAGCGAGCCGAGCAGCGCGAAGAGGGCGGTCGCGAAGAGGGCGGTCTTTCGATGGGCCGAAAAGCGGCGAGGCTTCATGGGTCGTCCTCCGGCGCGCCCGAGACGCGTCCTGGCGGCCTTCTGCAACGATCGAGCCATGGCCTGCGCTACCTAAGTCGTGAGAACTCGTGGTGCGGTGCGGGCGTGTGGGGGGCCCTGGCCCTCCGACGGGTCAGGCCAGGGTAGCCACGAACCACCGCGCGAAGGCCGGCGGCGCGGGGACCTCCACCTCGATCTCGCCCTTCTCGAATTGCGCGCGTCGTTGCCGACGAAAGGTGGTGGCTGGACCAGGTGGGTGCGGCTGTGTGCGGCCTGACGGTCGCAGGACCCAAGTTCCCGAGGAGGAATGGGCTCGGGCGGGCCTGGTTCGCGCGGTCGCATGGCTCGCGGCTTGCTTACTCCACGCAGCGGTGCACGCGTCGATCCCCAGCCCAGCCGAGCGCTCCTGTCCCGATCCGAACGAGGTGGTCGCCCTCCTCGAGGGGCAGCTCTCGGCCGCGCGCATGGTCTCCCTGGACGGGCATGTGGACCACTGCGGCGCGTGTCGCGCGCTGGTGGGCGAGCTCGCGCGCGAGCTCGGATCGCTGCGCCGCCGGGCCGGGTCGCGGGCCACGACGGTCTCGGGGCCCGCCGTCGCGGCCAGCGAGATGGTGTGGTCTGGGCCCTGGCCCAGTCCGTGGCCGACCCAGCCGGACCCCGCGCTGGCGCTGGCTCTCGCGGCGGAGCTGCCCCCCGAGCCGGGGTGGGCCATCGCCGCCGGGACGCGCGTCGACGGCTACCGGGTGATGCGCCCGCTCGGGCGCGGCGGCATGGGCGAGGTCTATCTCGCGCGCGACGTGCAGCTCGGGCGCAAGGTGGCGCTGAAGTTCATCCACCCCGGCAGGTTCAGCTCGGAGCGGGCCCTCGAGCGTTTTCGCTTCGAGGCGCAGACCACGGCGCGCTTCAGCCACCCGAACGTGGTGACGATCCACGCCGTCGGGCTGCACGAGGGGCGGCCCTACCTTGCGCTCGAATACATCGAGGGGCAGACGCTGTCGGAGCGGCTGAAGGGCGGGCGCGTGAGCGTGACCGAGGCGCTGCGCATCGCGCTCGCGGTAGCCGAGGTGCTCGAGCAGGCCCACCGCATGCAGATCCTGCACCTCGATCTGAAGCCGTCGAACGTGATGCTGGCGCGGGACGGGCGCATCCGCCTGCTCGACTTCGGCCTGGCGCGCACGGCGCTCTACGACGAATCGGGGGATGGGCTCGAGGCGGAGGTGGCCTCGTTTCCTCGGGTGCGCCTGCCGGCGGACCGCGGCTTCGTCGAAGGAACGCCCCCCTACATGGCCCCCGAGCAGTGGCGCGGCGAACCCGTCAGCGCGGCGAGCGACCTCTGGGCCCTCGGTGTGCTGCTTTACGAGCTCCTCGCCGGACACCATCCGTATCGCGGCACGCCGCTCGGCAAGCTGGCGCAGGCCGTGACCGGCGCGGAGCGCGTCCCCGAGCTGCCTCGGGTGGCGGGCGTCGGAGCGGAGGCCGGTCACCTCGTAGCGCAGTGCCTGGCGAAGCAGCCGGCCCGGCGCCTGAACGCCCAGGAGCTCGCGCGCGAGCTGGGCGCGCTGCTGGCGCGGCAGGGCCCCGTGCTCGACGAGACCGAGCCGCCGTTTCGCGGGTTATCCCCCTTCGACGAGCGGCACCAGCGCTACTTCTTCGGCCGCGAGGAGGAGGTGGCCGACCTCCTCGAGCGGCTGCGGGATCAGCCGCGCATCGCCGTCGTCGGACCGTCGGGGGCCGGCAAGAGCTCGCTCGTCCAGGCGGGGGTCGTCCCGCGGCTACGACGGCTCGGGCCGTGGACGGTGGTGCGGTTGCGTCCTGGCCCGGACCCCTTTCTCGCGCTGGCGGCAAGACTGCGGCGCGCGGCGTCGGGGCGCCGTGACGAGGCCTTCGTGGCGCTGACCGCCGACGAGGGGGAGCGACGAAGCGTGGCGAGCGAGGAGGCGGCGCAGGTGCTGCGCTGGATCGCCGAGCCCAGGCGGCTCGCGCTCGACCTGCAGGAGCTCGCCGAGGAGACCGGCACGCGGGTCCTGCTGGTGATCGATCAGCTCGAGGAGCTTTGTACGCTCGTGCCCGACGAGCGGGTGCGGCGCCGCTTCGTGGAGGCGCTGGCCGTGGCGGCCGACGACTACCAGGACCCGGTGCGCCTGCTCGTGACCGTGCGGGACGACTTCGTCTACCGCGTCGTGGAAGGCGTGGAGGCGGCCGATCCGCTGGGCCAGCTCCTGCTCGTGCGCGGGCCCTCGCGCGCGGCGATGCGGCAGATGGTGACGCGTCCGCTCGAGCTCGTGGGCTACCGCTACGACGACGAGCGCCTGCCGGCGGCGATGGTCGACGCGGTGGTCGGCGACGCGGCGAGTCTGCCCCTGCTGCAGTTCACGGTGCGGCTTCTCTGGGAGGGGCGCGACGCTGAGCGCCGGCTCCTGCGGCGCGAGACCTACGAGGCCATCGGAGGCGTGGGGGGCGGGCTCGCGCGCCACGCGGACGGGGTGCTGGACGGGCTCTCGGCGGCGCAGCTCGAGCTGGCGCGACAGCTCCTCTTGCGGCTCGTGACGCCGAGCGGGACGCGCCGGCTCCTCGGGCGTCGCGCGCTGCTCGACGGACTCGCAGCGGGCGGCGACGAGGTGCTGGACCGCCTGGTGGCCGCACGCATCCTGCAGAGCCGGCGCGGCGGAGAGGCGATCGCCGACGACGCGGAGGTCGAGCTCGCGCACGAGTCGCTCATCCGGAGCTGGGCGCGCCTCTCGCGCTGGATCGACGCGCAAAAGGAGGAGCTGCGCTTCCTGGACGAGCTCGGGCAGGCGGCGGAGCGCTGGGCCGGCGGTGGGCGCCTCGAGGCCGACCTGCTCGTCGCGGCGCGGTTGAAGGAGGCCGAGGGGCGCGTGCACCAAGGGATGGCGCTGCCCGAACGCGCGCGGGCCTACCTCGCCGCCTCGACGGTGCGCGAGGGCCGGCGGCGGCGGCGACGCACGGGGGTGGCGGCGGCCACGTTGCTCGCCCTCGGGCTCGTCCTTGCGACCTTCGCCTACAAGGAGCGTCAGGCGGTGCGGCAGCAGCGGGTCGCGGAGGCGCAGCGGCGCGTGGCCGACGAGTGGCGGGCGGCGGCGCAGGCGCAGGGGGCGCGGGCGGCGCTGCACCTCGGCGACCATCTCGAGGCGCGGGCCAAGCTGCGGGCGGCGCTCGAGACGCACGATTCGCTCCTCGCGCGGGCGTTGCACTGGCGCCTGGCCGGACAGCCGCTCGTCTGGCGGCGGCGCACGAACGTCGGCATCTACGATCTGGCGGTGATCCCCGGGGAGCGCGAGGTGGCGACGGTCGGCCTCGGGACGACGGCGCAGCTCGTGGACCTGCGCACGCAGCACGTGAAGGTGCTCCGCGGCCACCGCGGTCACGTCGAGGCGCTCGCGGCCGGGCTCGACGGGCGACGGCTCTACACCGCCTCCGACGAGGGGGAGGTCCTCGAATGGGAGGTGGCGACCGGGAGGCTCTTGCGGCGCCTCGTGCGCCAGGCCAAGGCCATCGTCGGGCTCGGGCTCGTCGCGGGGGGAGCGCGGCTCGTGACCATCGCGTTCGACGGGAGCGTGCGCGTCCACGCGGCGGAGAGCGGGGCGGAGCTCGGCCGGGTGGCCTCGAGGGTGCCGCACGCCGCGGGGCTGGCGGCCGACCCGACCGGGCGCTGGGTGGCGATCGGCGGGCGCGACGGACGCCTCGGGCTCTGGCCGCTTGCTGGCGGAGGCGCGCCTCTGTGGCTGAAGGCGCATCGTCGTGCGATCTGGAACGCGGCCTTCAGCTCCGACGGGCGACGGATCGCTTCGTCGTCGGTGGATGGAACGGTGAGCGTCTTCGAGCTGCCGAGCGGACGGCTCGCGCGCACCTTCGAGGCGCATCGCGGCGCGGCGCACGGGGTGGCCTTCGACGCGAGCGGCGGACGGCTCGCCACGTCGGGGAGCGACGGCCAGGTGCGCGTCTGGCGGCTCGAGGACGGTGCGCTCGAGCGGAGCCTGACCCTCGCCGGGGAGAGCCTGGTCTCGGTGGCTTTCGTCGGGGATGGGCGCTTCCTCGTGGCGGGGACGCGCGGCGAGGAGCTCGTGGTCTGGGACCTCACGGTGCGCGCGGAGCCCGAGCGAGAAGGCGGCCACCAGAGCCGCGTCACGGCTCTGGCGCTCGCGCCGCACGGGGAGTGGTTCGTGACGAGCGCGCGCGACCGCACGCTTAGGGCCTGGGATCGCGCGAGCGGGCGTCAGCTCTTCAGCGTGGCGACACCCGAGCAGGTGACGGCGCTCGTGGTGAGTCCGGAGGGGACGATCATCTCGGGGGCGCAGGATGGGACGATCCGCCTCTGGTCCCCCGGGACGGGGGCGCTCCTCGGGACGCTGCTCGGCCAGCGCGGAAATCTCCGCCAGCTCCGCGTCGATGCGGAGGGACGCTGGCTCGTGGCCACGAGCATCGAGCAGACCGCTATCTGGGACCTCGCGGCGCGCCGCCTCTCGCACCTGCTCGGCGGGCCGAACGAGGGGTCCTGGGTCGCGGAGCTCGTCGAGGAGCGAGGGGTCGTGGTCACGGCGACGGGGTCGCGGCAGCTCAGCCTGTGGGATCTCGAGGAGGGCCGCCTGCTGCGCCGGCTCGACGGGGCGGTGGACAGCGTGCGTTACCTCGCGGTCGGGGAGGGGGGGCGGAGCGTCTTCACGGCCGGGTGGGACGGAACGCTCCGGCGCTGGGACCTCGCGACGGGACGGACGACGCTCTTCGGCCGGCAGCCCGGGAGGCTCACGGGGCTCGTACGCCTGGCGCAGGGGGAGTGGGCCACGGCCGGCCTGGACGCCGAGGTGCGCCTCTGGGACCCACGGGGTCGCGTGCGGCTCGTGCGGCGGCACGGCGGGCTCTCGGCGAGCGCGATGGCGGTGAGCCGGGATGGCCGGACGCTCCTCACGGGACACGAGGACGGCGCGGTGCGCGGGTGGGAGGTCGCCACGGGGCGGCCGCTCTGGCAGGCGCCGATCCTCTGGACGGCGCAGGGTGCGTTGCTCACGCACGCGGGGTGGCGCGACGTGCCGGGCAGGACGGGCCCGCGCGATCGGAGGCTCCTCGAGCGCGTGGGGCGCGGCGCCGAGATGGCCGACGAGGAGGAGACCGAGGGCGGACTCTGCGTGATGCGGCACGACGGGGGTCTCGCCCGCTTCGCGCGGGGGGGCGGCCTCGAGCTCGAGCGCGCGGGGCTCGGGGCGCGAGCCGTCGTCAGCGTGCGCGGGGGCTGCGTGACGCTCGGCGACGAGGGGGCCGTCCTGCATCCGGTGGTCGGCGCGTCGCGCGTGCTCGTCCCCAAGGCGCGATGGGCCAGCAGCGCGGGGGGAGAGCTCCTCGTGATGGGGGAGCGACGCCTCTTCGCCTTCGCGAGCGACGGCCGGGCGCGCTGGTCGCTCGCGGTGGGCCCCGGAGTCACGGCCGCCGTGCGTGTCGACGACGAGCTCTATCTCGGCTACGCCGACGGCAGCGTGGAGGGGGTGGGCCTGGACGGCGCCGCGCGGCCCGGTACGCGCGCCTTTCAGGACCCCTCTCCGACGCCGGTCACGCGGCTCGTGCGCGGACCCCGGGGGATTCTCATCGCCGGCTACGCGGGAGGGAGCCTCGCGCTCTGGACGCGGGCCGACGGAGCGCTTCTGCGTCGGGTCGCGCTGCGCGGTCGCGTCCAGCACCTCGCCGTGCGGGACGGGTGGCTCGTCGCCGCGACGCAGGCCGGAGACCACGTGGCCCTCACGCTGCACCCGCTCGTGATGCCCTATTGCCAGGTCCTCGAGGAGGTGTGGCGGCGAAGTCCCGTCACCTGGCACGAGGGCCGGGTCGCGGTCCAGCCCCCGCCGGCGCGGCACGCGTGCGCACGGCGCTCCCTTCAACGACGTCGAGAGCCCAATCCATGATCTGCGCTGACGACACACCGACCGTCACGCGGGCTTCGCGCCCGCTCCCTTCGTCGCTCACGCGGCGCTTCGTCGCTGGGCTCTTCGCCGGCGAAGGCTCGGTGATCGACGGGCCGGCCTCTTCGCAGCTCGAGCGCCACCTGGAGAGCCTGGTTCGCGCGGCCGAGGCGGCGCATCCCTCCTTCGCGTTCAGTCGCGACCTGTTCGTAGACGCTCTGGCGCGGCGCGCGCGCGCGGAGGCGGACCCCCTCGAGCTCCTGTCGCAGCTTCGCGCGGCCGATCTCTACCTGGTGTGCGCGTGGCTGCACGGCGACGCGGCGGCTCTGGGGCCCGTGGATGCGCTCATCTGCGACGAGGCGCGGCACGCGGTGCAGCGGCTGCGCAACGCGCGGGTCGCGGTGGACGAGCTGACGCAGGAGCTGCGCGAGCTGCTCTTGGTTTCGCGACCGGACCAGCCGGCGCCGCTCGCGAACTACTCGGGGCGAGGCCAGCTGCGGAGCTGGATCCGGGTGCTCGCCTTTCGCACCGCGCTGCGTAGCGCGCGACGGCGCGTCGAGGACCCGGCGCCCGTCGAGGCGCTGCTCGACGCGCTCCCCGAGGACCCCGTGAGTCCCGAGCTGCGCTACCTGAAGCAGACCTATCGGGTGCAGTTTCGCGAGGCGCTCCACGGCGCGCTCGGCGAGCTCGACGGGCGGCAACGCAATCTGCTGCGCTTCCAGCTGCTCGACGGCTTGAGCATCGACGACCTCGGCGCGATGTATCGCGTGCACCGGGCCACCGCGGCGCGCTGGCTCGTGCAGGCCCGCCACAAGCTGCTCGAGGGGACGCGGGATCGGCTGATGGCCACCTTGCGCGTCGGGCCGCAGGAGTTCGAGAGCATCATGCGCCTGCTCCACAGTCAGCTGGACGTGAGCCTCGAGCGCTTCCTTGGTCCGGACGGCGACGGAGCGGGGGAGCGGCGCGACGGCTTCTCTCGCGAATTGGACGGACCTTCGCGCGGGTAATCGGGCGCGGCGCGCGGGCCCCTGCGGCGGGTCGTGGGCACTCTCGGGGCCTCGAGCCCCACCTCGCGGCCGAGCCTCCTCGGTCGGCCTGGCTCGGTCCGGGAACCAGGGACATCCCCTAGTGATCGTACTCCCAGTAATCCGAATCCTCGAGGAGCTCCAGACGCAGATTCTGGAAGAGGTGCTCCGAGCCCGCCGCAGGAAGCGCCTGGAAGACTCCGGAGGCCCAGTAGTTCCCGTTGGGGCTCCGGAGGCGGCGGTCGGAGCACAGGTCCTGGCGCAGCAAGATGCAGCCGCCGAGGATCTCTCCCGTGTCGAGGTACACGATCTGCGGAGCCGCGCGGATCGGGCCGCTTGCGTAGTAGGGGCCCGTTTCGATCTCACCCATGCGCAGCAGCAAGGCCTCCTGCATCTGCTGGGCGAAGGCGCGCATCCGGGGCGCCCGGATCTCTTCGATGCTGCTCGCGTCGAGTCGGCGCAGGTTTGCCGGGAGCGAGGGGTCCTGCGGGTCCACGTGGAACTCCGGCTCCCGGAGGAGTTCGAGACGGTCCGCCTTGGGCATGGCGAGCCACTCCTGGCCCGAGCGCACGGCCACCACGCGACGGTAGAGCTCGGCGTACTCACCCTCGAACTGCTGCACGGGGCGGACGAGGACCCGCTGCTGGCGCGGTCGCCCGGCCGCGTTGGGCGGTGGTGTGGCTGGCTCGCCCTTGGCGAAGGCCGTCGGGGTTCCGAGGCTCGCGAAGAGCAGACTCGCGCCCAAACAGAGGCCCGTGAAGTGCCGCGGCTGAATCAGGTGGGGGCGCTTCGGAAACATGGCTCTCCTCGCTGCGGGCGGCGCCGCGAAGGGCCGCGACTGCAAGGAAGGTGCCGCGGCAATCCGTGGCTAGGGGCCCGGAAACGTTGGGTGCGGTGCGAGCGAGTGCGCACTCGAGAGAGCAGCTCGAGGTGGCTCAAATGGTCAGCCGCGTGACGGCGTGGCCCGCCCGTCGAGCGTGCAGCACGCGGGCACGTCCCTTGCCTGTGTGCGGGGCCATGAAGCGTCTCAAATCCTGGTGCTCGATCGTTGCGGTCGTGTGGGTGGTGGTCGTCATGGGGTGCGCGCCGGAGGTCCCGTCGGCGCGAGAGCCCGAGGCCGTGGCCGATCCGACGCTGCTCGCCGTGGACGGCGATCCCGCGCGCGGAGATTCCGCGACGGGGTCGTCGAGGTCGTCGGGCGCGCCGATGCTGCCGCGGGTGCCCGGCGGGTCTGCGCTCTCTCTGCTCGGGTCGGAGAGGCGCTTCGAGCGCGTGCCGGAAGTGCCGCCGTCTGCGCCGCCGCCTGCGCCGTCACCTGCGCCGCCCCCCGTACCATCGCCCCCGTCTCCGTCGGCGCGCTACGGTATGAACGTCGATCCGGCCAACCCGAAGGGTAACCCGACTCCGGCCGAGCTGAAGGCGGCCGGCGTGCGGTGGCTTCGCGTCGAGTGGAAGGCGAGCCTCGGTCACGCGTTCTACGATCCGCTGATCCGGACCCATCGCGCGGCGGGTCTGAAGGTGTTGCTCCTCGTGGACTACGCCTCGGTGCCGGGCAAGCCGGCCTCCACGGCCAGCGCGGCCGACTGGGACGCGTACCTCACGAGCTACGTGCAGGGGTTGACGGCGCTCGCGAGCCGCTACGGCGATGGCGTGGATGCCTGGCAGCTCTGGAACGAGCCGGACCTGCCGGCGCAGGCGGGCTACGACCCGGGTATGCCGGCCGAGACCTTCGGCAAGCTGCTCGTGGCGGCGACGAAGGCCGTGCGCGCAACGTCGAGCCGGCCGGTGATCACCGCGGGCCTGGCCTCGGGAAATCCCGACTACCTCGCCCGCGCCCAGAAGGCGGTGGGGGCCCTGCCCGTGGATGGCGTGGCCGTCCACCCCTACGGCCAGCGCGCGCCCGACAACTGGCCCGACGCGACGTGGGGCTTCGGCAACCTGAGCCAGCTCCTGACGCGGTATCTCGTCTTCGGAAAGCCTCTCTGGCTGAGCGAGATCGGCGTGGTCCAGACCAGCCCCGAGAGCTTCCCCGCCGATTACCTCGAGAACGTCTACCGCCTCATCGCGCGCTCCTTCGACGCCAGGGTGCCCGTCGTCTTCTGGTTCTGCTGGAGCGACGGCATGGTCGCGCCCTTCGGCGTGCACCGCGTGGACGGCACGCAGAAGCCGGCCTATCACCGGTACCGGGCCCTCGCCGGGTCCTGGTAACGCCCCCGGTCCTGGCAACGCCCGGGTCTGATTACGCCACGACGGGTAGCAGGGTAGATCCTCTGGCCGCTCGGCGCGTTGATAGACGCGGGCATGGCACCACTCCCCTCGGCCACCTTGCGACCGTCGCGACGCGCGGACCCTCCCCCCGGGCGACCCAGGCCTCTGTCGCGCGTGCTGGCCTGGGGGGTGGCGCTCGTCGGCCTCCTCCGTGGAACGACCTTTCTTCTCACCGCCCTCGCGACAGCCGTGGCCACGAGCGCTCTCCTCGGCGCGTGGATCGGCTCCTCGGCCGGTCGCTGGTGCGCCGGTCTCGGTGTGGGGCTCGTGCTCCCGTGGCTCCTCTGGGTACGGCTACGCAGTCTGGCCGCGCGCCGCACGACCCATCGGCCGCGCCTCGGGGGCGCGTGGTTCTGGGTCGGCTGGAACGTGACCCTCCTCGCGGTGCTGGCCCTCGGCTTCTCGAGCAGCACCGGACGGGCGCTCCGGCGTCGCGGCGACTGGTTCCTCGGTGAGGCCGAGGGGTGGTTTCCGACCCGCTACCGCGGCGCGGTGGCCTCGATGAGCCGCTTCCTCGAGCGCTTCGATCTGCCCGGTCCCGTCGGGGAGGCCCTGGCGAGCGCGCTCCCGCCGGCGCTGCCCGAGCGTCCGAGCGGTCCCGCGCGTAAGCCCGGTGGAGGCCCGGACCGTCCGCCCGAGAGGCCGTCCGTGCCGGCGCCCGGACTACCCTCCGCCGCGGGACCCCGTCCCTGGTATCACCCCCTCGCAGGACCCGCGCGCGTGCTCCCGCCGAACGCCTCGTGCCGCTTCGGCGCGCCGCGGCCGGGCCTCCGTGCCCTCGAATGCGAGCAGGGACATTGTGGAGTGGACCTCGCGCGCCCCACCGGCACACCCGTCTACGCCGTGCAGGATGGCGTCGTGCTCAAGGCCGTGCGCGACGAACGCGCCGGAGGTCGCGCCGGCCGCTACATCAAGCTCGAGCATCTCGACGGCGCCGTGACGACCTCCTACGTCCACCTCGACGAGCTGCGCGCCGATCTGCGGCCCGGGATGTTCCTTCGGGGGGGCGAGGTGATCGGTACCGTAGGTCGCACCGGCGTCCTGCACTCCGGCGCGCACCTGCACTTCTCGGTGGCGGTGCAGAAGCGCGGCGCGGCGACCTACATCGATCCCGAGCCGCTGCTCTGGTTCTGGCGGCTCCCCGAGCCCAGAAACGGAGAGGCCTTCGCACGACGCGGGGGTTAGGGCCCGCCCTACGTGCCTGGCACCGTGCTCGTGGGAATGAGTCCCCGCAGCTTCCAGCCCGTCTTGAGGAGCCAGGTCCGTGGCTTCAGCACCGGCGGGTATCCGTCGGGGGGAAGCGGCGTGAGGTCCTTCCATCCGTCGAAGAAGCGCGCCGAGCTGCACGCGTCCAGGTCGCGCCGCGGCACCCACTTGCCCCGGGCACGTTCGTGCTTCCGACGATTTTGAAGCACAAACACGTCACAATGCGCGTCGTACCGAGGTGCGGGTCGTCCACTATCGGTGGCATCCGCTGCACGGCCGCGAGGTTCTGGTCTGCGTCGACGAGCGCTTCCCCGGTGCGCTT